>NZ_JBGLQX010000010.1:0-146153 GCF_041403065.1 Aeromonas sp. S16(2024)
CCCCAGTTTTTGGCGGGCTTGCAGGAAGGCGCTGGGGGCGACAAAGGGGCGGTCACCGGGCAACAGGATATCGAGCTGATTGACCAGCTGGGTCATGGGGACATGGCGGAACATGGCCATGCCGATGATAGCCCAGACCAGGCGCTCCATGGGCATGCGGCGACGGCGCAGGGTCACGACATCCTCTTCGGCGAGCAGAGTCGTGATGAGTTCGGGGGAAATGAGGTCGGAGAGTGACTCAAACTGAGCGGTATTGCTGGCATGGAGGAAGTCGAGAGCCTGTACGATACGCATAAAAAATCCGAAACCAATCAACAGGTTTCGGATTTTTACACATCAGGAGGATCGGTCAATGGATCCTTAACTGATCGGCATTACCGCCGAATGGCGGTTTTTTTATTCTCAGCACTCCATGGCGGTCAGCCCAGCAGGCCCGCATCCACCCAGTGCTGCAGCTCGGCCAGCACCCGGGTCTCCCGCACAGTCCACTGGGGACAAGGGCCGGCCAGCTGGGTCTTGTTGGTCTGCAGGGCCTCTTCCAGTGCAAACCAGCCCGGGGTGAAGCCAAGCCGTATCTCGTAGGGCTGGGGGTGCGGCTCGCTCCAGGCTTCCCCCACCTGGCAGAGGTAATAGAAGGAGCGGATGCAGTAGGCGTCGTAGTCGGCCTCGCGGGCGGCGCGAAACTCCCGGGTCTGCCCGAGCAGCAGACCCACGGCCACCAGCTCGGCGCCGCACTCCTCCCGCAGCTCCCGGGCCAGGGCGGTCTGGTGACACTCCCCCGCCTCTATGCCGCCCCCGGGGAACATGAGATCCCCGTTGACGCTAGAACGCACCAGCAGCAGTTCATCCCCGCGCATCACCACGGCCCTGACCGTGGTCCGCTCGAGCACCCGCCCCTCGCAGGGGACCTGACCATGGACGAGGCGGATGTCGAAGGCATGGTCCCACTCGGGGGCGCCGGATGGCAGCGGTATCATGGGGCCTGGTAGCTCCCGGCTCTGAGCGCGTCGACTATGGCGGCGGCCTGCTCGTCCAGCCTCTCCTGCTGCGCCTTGCCGATGGCGTGGTAGATCCCGAGACGGGTGGACGAGACCTCGGAGGTCTCCTGAAACGACTCGCTCACCTTGCCCCACTGATAGGCCAGATCAAACGCCTTCTGCCCCATGTAGAGGGTGCTGAGGGCGGTGAGGATCCGGCTGTTGACCTTGTCCCCTTCCCCATAGAGGGAGAGAGCATGATGCATCAGGGCGATGGCCTTCTGGGGCTCGCTCTTGGCATAGATGCCCCCCAGGGCCAGTTGCAACTCAGGCTCCTCGAGGGCGGGGGTGCCCTCCAGCGCCAGGAAGCTGGCACGGGCCGCTGGATTGGTGTTGTTGGTCCAGTGCCAGAGCAGCAGATAGGGATCCAGGGAGCCACGGGTCTGCGCATCCAGCTGCTCCAGCTGAGTGCCGGCGGCCAGCATGCCCTCCACCCTGGGGCTCTTCTGCTCGCGGGCCCGCTTGTATTCGATGTTGGTGGAGTGTTCGGCGCACTGGAGGTAGCGCTCCAGGCCACGCATCAACTCGTACCTCTGCCTGTCCGCCCCCTCCTCCTGGAGGTAGTAGCGGGCGCGGATGACATCGCTGCGCTCATGGCGACACCAGCCGTCGTCCACCAGATCCGCACACAGAGCGGGATATTGGGAGCAAATGTTGTGGATCCTGTCGTCGTCGCAGGCCATCAGCGTCAGACAACAGGCGAAGGAAAGCAGTAACGGACGCTGTGAGAATAGGGTCATGGTTCACATCTGGTTGGTAACAATCGCAACCCGCCCTGGCCACCGCCAACTAGCAAACAGGCTACATATCCATTACAATGCGCGCGCCGTATAAGGCCGCGACTGCAGAATAATATAACGAAACCGTCAGCCCTACACTGATCTGCATTCGACGAATTTCAATTTGCCCAGGCAACTTGCTTCAACAACGTGAAATAAAGGATCTGGTTAATGACCCACGAGCACTACTTGCAGGCGTGGCAGGAGAGCCAGGAGCTCGCCGAAGCCATGCAGCCCTTGATTGGTCGCCTCTACCGCCAGCAAGGGATAGAAATCACCCTCTACGGGCGCCCCCTGCAGAACGCCTCCACCATCGACATCCTCAAGGCCCACAGGGTCGTTCGCCGCCACCAGGGCACTCCCCTCCCCATCCAGCAAAGCTTCCCCCTGCTCCAGGCCATGGTCGCCCTGAACCCGACCGCCGCCGAAGTGGACCTCGGCAAGCTGGCGGTGGGTTACTGGCAGGATCATCAGGATGAAGCCGGCATAGACGACTACCTGCGCGCCAAACTGGCACCGGCCCTGAACCGGGGCAGCGTGCCGGCACCGACCGACGTGGTGCTCTACGGCTTTGGCCGCATCGGCCGCCTGCTGGCCCGGCTGCTGATCGAACGCACCGGCGCCGCCAACTCCCTGCGCCTGCGCGCCATCGTCGTGCGCGGCGGTCGCGAGGGCGATCTGGAGAAGCGGGCCAGCCTGCTGCGCCGCGACTCGGTGCACGGCCCCTTCAACGGCTCCATCGAGGTGGATAATGAGCGCAGCGCCATCATCGCCAACGGCACCTTCATCCAGGTGATCTACGCAAACAGCCCGGCCGACATCGACTACACCGCCCATGGCATCGACAATGCGCTGATCGTCGACAACACCGGGGTCTGGCGCGACGAGGCGGGTCTGTCCGAACACCTCAAGGCGCGCGGCGCCGCCCGGGTGCTGCTGACCGCCCCCGGCAAGGGGGAGATGAAGAACGTGGTGTTCGGGGTCAACCACGAAGTGATAGGCCCGGATGACAAGATAGTCTCCGCCGCCTCCTGCACCACCAACGCCATCACCCCCGTGCTCAAGGTGATGCAGGACAAGTACGGCATCCGCCACGGCCACGTGGAGACGGTGCACTCCTACACCAACGATCAGAACCTGATCGACAACTATCACAAGGGGGAGCGGCGCGGTCGCAGCGCGGCCCTCAACATGGTGATGACCAGCACCGGCGCCGCCAAGGCGGTGGCAAAGGCGCTGCCGGAGCTCAAGGGCAAGCTGACCGGCAACGCCATCCGGGTGCCGACCCCCAATGTGTCGCTAGCCATCATCAACCTGTCGCTGAAGCAGGGCACGGATCGGGAGAGCCTCAACGCCTATCTGCAGCAGATGGCACTGAGCTCGGCCCTGCATCGCCAGATCGACTTCAGCGCCAGCACAGAGCTGGTCTCCTCCGACATGGTGGGTTCCCGCTTCGCGGGCATAGTGGACTCCCAGGCCACCATAGCCGAGGGGGATCACTGCGTGCTCTACGTATGGTATGACAACGAGTTCGGGTACAGTTGTCAGGTAGTGCGGGTGATGGAGCAGATGGCCGGCGTAGTCCGCCAGGATCTACCGGCATAGTCCGTCAGGATTTATCGGCATAGTCCGCCAGGATCTGCCCGCCTGATCCCTTCATGGCTCAATTTGCAAGGAGAGGCCGATGTCGTTTCAACAAGTGATAGGGCAGATGCCCAAGGAAGTGTACGAGCGGCTCAAGACCGCGGTCGAGCTGGGCAAATGGCCGGACGGCCAGCCCCTCACCGAGGAGCAGAAGGCCACCTCGCTGCAGGCCGTGATGGCCTGGCAGGCGATGCACCTTGCCGATCCCGAGCACATGAACATAGGCCGCGACGGCGAAATCGTGATGAAGAGCAAGAGCGAGCTCAAGCGCCAGTATCGCGATGAGGAAGAGATAGTCCGCATCGAGATCAACCACTGAGAGCGAGCTCAAGCATCAAAGCACCGCGATGAGATCGCGACGAGGAAGAGATAGTGCGGATCGACCTCAGTCACTAAGCCTTGCCGCGAGCCTTGGTTCGCACGCCATAGCAAAGAGGGGAGCCATCATGGCTCCCCTCTCTTTTTCTTCTCTCTTCTGGGTGACATATCCCCTCATCCCCAGCCCTTCTCCCGCCAGGAGAGAAGGGTGCAGGCCCGCAGTTGGCGGATAGCGAGTGGGCAACCTGCCGGCCATCTCCATGGCAAGCCTCGCTGCCAACAACAGCTCGATCTATCCCCTCTCCCCCTGGGAGAGGGCCAGGGTGAGGGCGGCAATGCTCAGGGGGTCAGCTCCCCGCGCACAGGCAGGTATTGCTGCATCAGCTCGCGGATACACTCGTTGGCATGGCAACAACCCACTGCTCTCAGGGCGTCAGCTCCCCGCGCAGGGACTGCTGCATCAGCTCGCGGATGCGCGGGGCGGGCAGATCCTGGCTCAGCAGGAAGTGCAGCTTGGTGAGCGCCGCCTCGGCTGTCATGTCGAAGCCCGAAATGACCCCGGCCCGGGAGAGGGCGTTGCCGGTGGCATAGCCCCCCATGTTGACCTTGCCGTGCAGGCACTGGCTTAAGTTGACGATGATGACACCACGAGCAGAGGCTTCGGACAAGAGCGCCAGCATGGCCGGGTTCTGGGGCGCATTGCCCACCCCGAAGGAGAGCAGGATCAGCGCCCGCACCGGCTGCTGCAAGATGTTGGCGATCACCTCGGCCGAGATGCCCGGATAGAGGGTCACCACGCCGATGGGCTGGGGGGTGATGTCGTGCAGCACCAGCGGCCGCTCGGACGGCACGCCAAGCTCCCCCGCTTCCAGGGAGATGGCGATGCCGGCATTGAGCAGCGGCGGATAGTTCGGCGAATCGAAGGCGTGGAAGCCGTCCGCGTGCACCTTCTTGCTACGGTTGCCGCGATAGAGCTGATTGTTGAAAAACAGCGTGACCTCGTGGATCGGGTAGTTGGCCGCGATATAGAGGGCATTGAGCAGGTTTTGCTGACCGTCGGAGCGCAGCTCGGCGAGCGGGATCTGGGAGCCGGTGATGATCACCGGCTTGTGCAGATCTTCGAGCATGAAGGAGAGGGCCGAGGCGGTGAACGACATGGTGTCGGTGCCGTGCAGGATCACGAAGCCGTCGTACTGCTCGTAGTTGTCACGAATGTCCTCGGCGATGCGCTGCCAGTCCGCCGGTGTCATGTCGGAGGAGTCGATGAGGGGGGCGTACTCGTGGATATGATAATCCGGCATCTCGGGCCGGTGGAACTCGGGCATCCGGGCCAGACAATCTTCCATGAAACCCGCCATCGGCACATAGCCGTGGTCGGAACGCTGCATCCCTATGGTGCCGCCCGTGTAGGCGATATAGATAGACTTCTTCACACCCTCTCCTCTCTCTGGACTGACAACCGGCAAATAATTAAAGATTCAACCGATTCCTTCGCTTCCTGTTCCGGTTCCGCCCATGGGCGGGAAACTGGCGAATTATAGAGACTGCCGCTGCAAATGACAGCCATCATTGTTGCGGTCCGGAGCACGCCCAGGACATAGTGTTAAATGCTAGGTTAATGCACTGTTTTGAGCATTAATATGATGAACATGGATATAAACGGTGCTTTTTGCTAATATCCGGCAGGTTTTTCATAAATCTCATCTGGATGCCTGATGAAATCGGGCTCGCATCGATCCCATTTTTTCCTGGGACTGGGCCTGTGGCCCCCTCTTGAACTGGCGCCTGCGCCACACTGTTTCATCCCGGCTGACTCTGTGAGTCTTTCTCGCCAAAGACACAGCCGATCAACATGGGAGTACCGCATGATACAACTTGATTCCTACGCCACCCTGGTCGCCGCCACCCTGGTGCTGCTGCTCGGCCGCCTGCTGGTCAACCGGATCACCCCCCTGCGTACCTTCAACATTCCCAAACCGGTAGCCGGTGGCCTGGTGGTCGCCCTGGTGCTGCTGCTGCTGCGCTCCACCATGCAGTTTGAACTGCAATTTGACACCAGCCTGCAAACCTCGCTGATGCTGGTGTTCTTCGCCTCCATCGGCCTCTCCGCCGATCTCGGCAGCCTCAAGCGCGGCGGCAAGGCTGTCGCCACCTTCCTGCTGGTGGTCACCGGCCTGCTGCTGGTGCAAAACAGCCTGGGGGTGGGTCTGGCCACCCTGCTGGGTCTGGACCCCCACATGGGGCTGCTGGCCGGCTCCATCACCCTCTCCGGCGGCCACGGCACCGGCGCGGCCTGGGGTTCCATCTTCTCCGAGAAGTACGGCGTGCAATCCGCCGCCGAGCTCGCCATCGCCTGTGCCACCTTCGGCCTGGTGCTGGGGGGCCTGATCGGGGGACCTGTGGCCCGTCATCTGGTGAAGAAGGTGCAGGTACCCGGTGAAGAACATAACCGGGACAGCGCCCCCCAAGGCTTCGAGATGCCTGACATGGAGCGGCCGCTGACCACCTTCAGCCTGATCGAGACCCTGGCCCTCATCGCCATCAGCCTCAAGGGGGGCGAGATGCTCTCCCTCTACCTCAAGGGCAGCGTCCTGGAGCTCCCCGTCTTCGTCTGCGTGCTGTTCGTCGGCGTACTGCTGCGCAACCTGCTGACCCTGCTCAACTGGCACGAGGTGAGCGATCGGGAAGTCTCCCTGCTCGGCAACGTCAGCCTGTCTCTGTTCCTCGCCATGGCGCTGATGAGCCTCAAGCTGTGGGATCTCGCCAGCCTGGCCCTGCCCATCTTCGTCCTGCTGGCCGCCCAGACGGTGGCGATGGCGCTCTACGCCGTCTTTGTCACCTTCAGGGTCATGGGCAGCAACTATGACGCTGCCGTGCTGGCGGCGGGCCACTGCGGCTTCGGCCTGGGAGCCACTCCCACGGCCATCGCCAACATGCAGGCCATCACCCAGCGCTTCGGCCCCTCCCACCTGGCGTTCCTGGTGGTGCCCATGGTGGGCGCCTTCTTCATCGACATCATCAACGCCGTGGTGATCAAGCTGTTCCTGGCCCTGCCCTTCCTGTAAGCCCTGCGCCAGACTCCATATGAAAGAGCCCACCTTTTGGTGGGCTCTTTGCTTGCTGGCTCGCCATGGAGATCAGGGGCAGCCCACGCCTGCGAAGGCCCGCCAGGGCAGATCCCATCACGCACTGACCGAATGGCAGACAACAAAAAGCCCCGCACTCTCGTGCGGGGCTTTGACATCATAGGGCGCCGGGATGGCGCCGCGTCCAACCCTGCCTTACAGGATGAAGGTCGACACCTGCTGGTTCAGATTGGTGGCACGCCCCTTGAGGTTGTGCGCCTGATCGAGGTCACGCATGGCGGAGGCGGTGATCTCGTCGCTCACATCCTTGATGGCGGTGGTGTTCTGGGTGATCTCGCCGGTCACCTGGGTCTGCTCCTCGGCGGCGGTGGCGATCTGACCCGCCATGTCGGAGATAAGCGAGACGGCCTGAGTGATCTCTTCGAGCGCGGCGGCGGCGGCATCGGCGTCCTTGACGCTGTTGTCGGCCAAGCCCTGACTGGTCTGCATCAGGCTGACCGCGCGGGCCGTGGTCTGCTGCAGCGTCTCTATGGTGGACTGGATCTCCTGGGTGGAGTCCTGGGTACGGCGTGACAGCACCCGCACCTCGTCCGCCACCACGGCGAAACCACGACCCTGTTCACCGGCACGGGCCGCTTCGATGGCCGCGTTCAGCGCCAGCAGGTTGGTCTGCTCGGCGATGCCCTGAATGGTGGAGAGGATGCCGGAGATGGCCTGGGCGTGACGGCTCAGCTCGCCGATGACGCCAGTGGCCTGACCCACCTCCTCGGCCAGGTTGTTGATGGACTGGCGGGTCTGGTTCACCAGCATCTTGCCCTGCTCACTGCTCTGGGCAGATTGCTGGGCGGCGGCGGCGGTGTTCTCGGCGTTGCCGGCGATCTCCATGGTGGCGCTCGCCATCTCGGTGACCGCGGTGGCGACCATGGTCACCTCCTGCTGTTGGCGCTGCAGCTCTTCCACCGCGGCCTGGTTGGTCACCAGGCTGCGCTCCGCATCGGCGTTCAGCTCGTTGGCCAGCTGGCGGATGTTGCCGATCAGCTGATGCTGGCTGCCGACGAAGCGGTTGAAGCTGTTGGCCAGCTGACCCACCTCGTCATTGGCATCGATCTTGATGCGCTGGGTCAGATCGCCATTACCGTCGGCGATGCGGGCCAGGGCCTGGGAGACCTTGCCAAGCGGGCCCAGCAGCAGGCTGACCAGCCAGGAGATGGCGAGGATGCTGCCCACCAGCACCAGCAGGGCCAGGCCGAGCTGGGTCATCAGCAGGGAGGAGAGCGGCGCCTCCAGGGTGGCCTTGTCCAGCACCAGCACCAGCTCCCAGTCGGTGTTCGGGATGTCCGTCGCCCACAGCAGCTTGTCGCGGCCTTCGTTGTCAAAATAGACGGGGACCAGGCTGTTGCTGCTCTTGCTCTGATCGATCAGGGCATTGGAAAGATCGTTGTCGATCTCGCTGCCAGGTTTCATCGCCTTGGCTGCATCCTTGTAGGCGATGACGGTGCCATCCTTGTGCATCAGGATGGCGACACCGTCCGCCGGCAGGGCCATCTTGGTGACATCCTCCACCAGGGAGGCGATGGAGAGGTCGCCGCCGACCACGCCGCCCTGGGCCGGCTGGGCCAGGGTCACCACCATGACGTTGTAGGCCACATCCAGGTAAGGCTTGGTCACTATCATGCCGCCCTTGGCCATGGCTTCCTGATACCAGCCACGAGAGCGAGGATCATAGCCGTCACGGTTGATGGAGGGGTCCGAGTCGTTCATCTTGCCGCTGCCCTCACCGAAATAGGTGAGCTGGAAACGGCCGGACACCTGGGCCTGTTGCAGGGCGTTGAGGGGCTCGGGGCCGGCCTTGTTGCCAAGGGCCTGGATGACATCGCGACGGGCGGCGAGCCAGTCACTGACGCTGGCGGCCTGCTGGCTGCCGAGGCGCTGCACCTGTTCCTGACTGCCTTGCAGCAACAGGGACTTCTGGCTGCTGTAGCTCTGCCAGGAGAGCAGCAGGATCACCAGGGAGAGGGCGATCACTACAGACAACAGTATCTTCTGCTTGAGTGATAGGTTTTTCATCGTGCGTTCTTCTTGTGGGGTCAGGAACAGGATTACTCGAAAAGTGCGCGGCACTCCATGCAATTGTTAGCGGCCAAAGCGCACAGAACTGAAGCGCAGAATGACGCGGCCGGCGATATTTTCCGCAAGAAAGCACAAAATGGCCTCCGAAATCGGCGACAGAAGGCGGCCAGGGCCAGCCAACCCTGTTTATTCCTTCCGCAATTGGCTAGAATATCCCGTTTTTAAATCACATCGACCCCGAGAGTTTTCACGATGTTTGAAGTCAATCCTGTATTAAACAAGCTTAAGGAGCTGTCTGAGAGGACCGAGCTGCTTAGGGGGTACCTTTGACTATGACGCCAAGAAAGAGCGTCTAGAAGAGGTCAATGCCGAGCTGGAACAGCCGGATGTCTGGAACGAGCCGGAGCGCGCACAGGCGCTGGGCAAGGAGCGCGTGTCGCTGGACAACGTGGTCAACACCATAGACGTCTTGACACAAGGTGCTGAGGACGTCGAGATGCTGGTCAGCCTGGCGGTCGAGGGCGAAGACGAGGAGACCTTCAACGAGGCCGTCGCCGAAGCCGATCAGCTGGAAGCCAAGCTGGTGGATCTCGAATTCCGTCGCATGTTCTCCGGTCAGCACGACGGCTCCGACTGCTACATCGACATCCAGTCCGGTTCCGGCGGCACCGAGGCCCAGGACTGGGCCAACATGGTGCTGCGCATGTACCTGCGCTGGGGCGATGCCCATGGCTACAAGCCCGAGCTCATCGAATGCTCGGAGGGCGATGTGGCCGGCATCAAGTCCGCCACCATCAAGTTCACCGGCGAGTATGCCTTCGGCTGGCTGCGCACCGAGACCGGCGTACACCGTCTGGTTCGCAAGTCGCCGTTCGATTCCGGTGGCCGTCGCCACACCTCGTTCTGCTCCGTCTTCGTCTATCCCGAGATCGATGACGACATCGAGATCGAGATCAACCCGGCGGATCTGCGCATCGACGTCTACCGCGCCTCCGGTGCCGGTGGTCAGCACGTCAACCGGACCGAGTCCGCGGTGCGTATCACCCACGTCCCCACTGGTGTGGTGGTGCAGTGCCAGAACGACCGTTCCCAGCACAAGAATAAAGATCAGTGTATGAAGCAGCTGAAGGCCAAGCTCTACGAGCTGGAAATTCAGAAGCAGAACGCTGAGAAGCAAGCCCTCGAAGAGACCAAGTCCGACATCGGCTGGGGCAGCCAGATCCGCTCCTACGTACTGGATGACTCCCGTATCAAGGATCTGCGCACCGGCGTCGAGACCCGCAATACCCAATCGGTACTCGACGGCGACTTGGACAAGTTTATCGAAGCCAGCCTGAAATCAGGCCTGTAAACAGAGCAGCAGGAATCACCATGTCTGAACAAACCACTACTCCGGAAGTCGACCAGACTCTCGAACTGAACAACGAGATGACTGAGCGTCGCTCCAAGCTGGCCGCCTTGCGCGCCCAGGGCAACCCTTTCCCCAACGACTTCCGTCGTGACAGCCTGTCCGGCGATCTGCACGCCGAGTTTGGCGACAAGAGCGCCGACGAGCTGGTGGCCTTGAATAAACGGGTGAAGATTGCCGGTCGTATCATGACCCGCCGGATCATGGGCAAGGCTTCCTTCGCTACCCTGCAGGACATGGCTGGCAAGATCCAGATCTACGTGACCCGTGACGACCTGCCGGAAGGCTTCTACAACGAGCAGTTCAAGAAGTGGGATCTGGGGGACATCGTCGGTGTCGAAGGGACGCTGTTCCGCACCAACACCGGCGAGCTCTCCGTCCATGTGGGCGAAATCCGCCTGCTGACCAAGGCACTGCGTCCGCTGCCCGAGAAGCACAAGGGGCTGACCGACCAGGAAGCCCGCTGCCGCCAGCGTTACCTGGATCTGATCGCCAACGAAGAGTCCCGCAAGACCTTCATGATCCGCACCCAGGTGGTCTCCGGCATCCGCAAGTTCTTCAACGAGAAGCGCTTCATGGAAGTGGAAACCCCCATGATGCAGGTCATCCCGGGTGGTGCCTCCGCGCGTCCGTTCGTTACCCACCACAATGCGCTGGACATCGACATGTACCTGCGTATCGCCCCCGAGCTCTACCTGAAGCGTCTGGTGGTCGGTGGTTTCGAGCGTGTCTACGAGATCAACCGCAACTTCCGTAACGAAGGGATCTCGGTGCGTCACAACCCCGAGTTCACCATGATCGAGTTCTACATGGCCTATGCCGATTACATCGATCTGATGGACCTCACCGAGGAGCTGCTGCGCACCCTGGCCCAGGACATCCTGGGTGACACCAAGATCCGTTACGCCAAAGAGGGCGAAGAGGGTCTGACCATCGACTTCGGTCAGCCGTTCCAGCGCCTCACCATGGTGGACTCCATCCTGAAGTACGCCCCTGGCGTCACCCTGGAAGATCTTGCCACCCTGGAGAGCGCCACCGCCGTCGCCAAGCGCCTGCACATCGAGCTGATGAAGGGTTGGGAGCTGGGCCACGTGATCACCGCCATCTTCGAAGAGACCGTTGAGCACATGCTGCTGCAACCGACCTTCATCACCGAGTACCCGGCTGCCGTCTCCCCGCTGGCCCGCCGCAACGACGTGAACCCGGATGTGACCGATCGCTTCGAATTCTTCATCGGTGGCCGCGAGCTGGCCAACGGCTTCTCCGAGCTGAACGATGCGGAAGATCAGGCCAAGCGCTTCCAGGATCAGGTGAACCAGAAAGAAGCGGGCGACGACGAAGCCATGTTCTACGACGCCGACTTCGTCACCGCGCTGGAACACGGCCTGCCGCCGACTGCCGGTCAGGGCATTGGCATCGATCGTCTGGTGATGCTGTTCACCAACAGCCACACCATCCGCGACGTCATCCTGTTCCCGGCCCTGCGTCCGCAACAGAAATAAGCCTGCCGCTCGGCCAGCCCGAGCGCGCTAGCAATAAAACGCCCCGCAACTGCGGGGCGTTTTTTATGGCAAAGACTTTAAAGCTGCGAGCAGGGTGCGCCCGGCTGGCGACTTATGGGGTGGGCGGCAGCAGCCACTCCCCCTGCCACAGAGTCAACGCCTGACCCGACATCCACACCCTGTCTCCCTGCAACTCGAGCACCAGCTCCCCACCCCGCGCGGAGATCTGGCGCGCCCGCAACTGCGTCTTGCCGAGGCGCTTGGCCCAGAAGGGCACCAGGGCGCAGTGGTTGGAACCAGTCACCGGATCCTCCTCCACCCCGACCCAGGGGGCGAAATAGCGAGAAACAAAGTCATGGTCCGGATCCCTCGACGGCGCCGTCACCATGATCCCCCGACCGGGCAGGGCCCGCAGGGCGTGGAAGTCCGGCTTGAGTGCCTGCACCTCTTCTTCGCTCCCCAGCACCAGCAGGAACTTGGCACCGGCGGCCAGGGTCTGCAGCGGCGTGCAACCGAGGGCCTCGGCATAGGCGGGATCCAGTGTCAGCGGGGCAAGGGGGATGCGCGGAAAGTCGAGCCGGATCCACTCCCCCTCGGCGCAGGCCTCCAGCAGGCCGCTGCGGGTCTCGAAGCGCAGCGCCCGGGAGCGGGCCACGGCCCCGGTCTGCCACAGCACATGGGCCGCCGCCAGGGTGCCGTGACCGCAGAGATCCACCTCGACCGTCGGGGTAAACCAGCGCAGCCGATAGTGCGCCTCCCCCAGGGGGCTGAGGAAGGCGGTCTCCGACAGGTTGAACTCCGCCGCCATGGCCTGCAGCTCGGCATCGCTGCGCTCCGGCCCCAATACGACGATGGCGGGATTGCCCCCGAAGGGGTGCTGGCTGAAGGCATTGACATGGAACAGTCTGGACATCGGCAGATCCTGAGAGGCAGAAAGGGACTCAATATTGCGATTTTTATACCACAGCCGGGGAGCCGCTGAGGCGGATTTCGGCTTTATAAATTCATAAATCGCATAAAGAAGATATTTTTATTCTTTGTTGTTATTCATTGCACCCCTTAACCTGACCAAAAATCAGACCATGGAAGACGTGTGTGATGCAATTGACAGCCCCAATACCCAACATAAGCCCGCTCTCTGACGAGCAGCAGCGCCAGCTGAATCAGGTCTTGTCGACCCTCAACACCCAGCAACTCGCCTGGGTGAGCGGTTATCTCTACGGCCTCTCCCAGTCAGGCGTCCAGGGCGTCGCCACCAGCGCCGCCGTGGCCGCCCCCGGTGGCAGCCTGACCATTCTCTACGGCTCCCAGACCGGCAACGCCAAGGGCGTCGCCAGCGCCATCCAGGCGCAGGCGAAGGCCCAAGGTCTGCCGGTGACCCTGACCTCCATGGCGGACTACAAACCCAAGCAGCTCAAGAAAGAGAGCCATCTGCTGGTGGTAGTGAGCACTTACGGGGAGGGCGAGCCGCCGGAGAGCGCGGTGGATCTGTTCGAGCAGCTTAAAAAAGGCAAGATAGGCAAACTCGAGGGCCTCAAGTTCGCCGTGCTGGGACTGGGTGACAGCTCCTATGAATTCTTCTGCCAGACCGGCAAGGACTTCGACGACTTCCTGTCAAAAGCCGGGGCCGAGCGCATTCATGAGCTCGCGAGCCTGGACGTGGATTATCAGGAAGCCGCCAAGGCCTGGGGCGAACAGGCAGTCAATGCCGTCGCCGCCACCCTCTCTGCTGGCGCCGCGACTGCCAGCGTGGCGGGCTCGGTGCAGCAAGCCGTCGGCCACAGCCAGTATCACAAGGAGAACCCCTTCCCGGCCAAGCTCTCGGTCAATCAGAAGATCACCGGTCGCGACTCCACCAAGGACATCCGCCATATCGAGATCAACCTGGAAGAGTCCGGCATCACTTATCAGCCGGGGGATGCCCTGGGCATCTGGTTCGACAACGACGCCGATCTCGTGGGGGAAGTGCTGGCCCTGACCGGCCTCAATGGCGATGAAACCACTCCCCAGGGCCCGCTGCGCGCGGCCCTGACCCGCCACTTCGAGCTGACCCGCTTGCACGGCGGTTTCATCACAGGACTCGCTGACATATCGGGCAACGCGGCACTGAAAGACCTGGCCGGCGACAAGGCCCAGGTCAACGCCCTGGTGGCCAGCGCGCAGGTGGTGGATGTGTTGAAACGCTTCCCCGCCACACTCACTGCAGAGCAGCTTGTCAAACTGCTGCGCCCGCTGACCCCGCGCCTCTACTCCATCGCCTCCGCCCAGAGCGAGGTAGAGGAAGAGGTGCACCTGACCGTGGGCGTGGTGCGCTACCCCCAGGAAGATGGCACAGTGCGATCTGGCGGCGCCTCCTCTTACCTGGCCGACCGCCTGGCCGAGGACGCCGAGGTCCGGGTGTTCGTGGAGCACAACGACAACTTCCGCCTGCCGGCCAATCCCGATACCCCCGTCATCATGGTGGGTCCGGGCACCGGCATAGCCCCGTTCCGCGCCTTTATGCAGGAGCGGGAAGCTCAGGGTGCCGAGGGCAAGAACTGGCTCTTCTTCGGCAACCCCCACTTCACCCAGGACTTCCTCTATCAGGTGGAGTGGCAGCGTTATGTGAAATCGGGTCTGCTGTCGAAGATCTCCCTGGCCTTCAGCCGGGATCAGGCCAACAAGATTTATGTGCAGGACCGCCTGCGCGAGGCCGGGCTTGAGCTCTACCAGTGGCTGGAAGCAGGCGCTCACTTCTATGTGTGTGGCGACGCCAACCACATGGCGAAGGATGTGCAGGAAGCCCTGCTGGATGTGATTAGCGATCATGGCCACAAGAGCCGTGAAGAAGCAGAAGAGTATTTGAGCGAATTGCGTCGTGCCAAACGTTATCAAAGGGATGTCTACTGATGAGCAAGCAACCAATCTCGAAACAAGCAGCAGGACCGGTTGAAGGGCCACTGTCCGACAACGAACGCCTCAAGCGCGAGAGCAACTTCCTGCGCGGCACCATAGCCGAGGATCTGCAGGACCCGCTCACCGGCGGCTTCAACGGCGACAACTTCCAGCTGATCCGCTTCCACGGCATGTATCAGCAGGATGACAGAGACATCCGCCCGGAGCGCACCGCCCAGAAGCTGGAGCCCCTGCACAACGTCATGCTGCGTGCCCGTCTGCCGGGCGGCATCATCACCCCGGCCCAGTGGCAGGTGATCGACAAGTTCGCCGAGGAGCACAGCCTCTACGGCAGCATCCGCCTGACCACCCGCCAGACCTTCCAGTTCCACGGGGTGCTCAAGCGCGACATCAAGCTGATGCACCAGACCCTCAACAGCACCGGCATCGACAGCATAGCCACCGCAGGCGACGTGAACCGCAACGTGCTCTGCACCAGCAACCCGGTGGAGTCCGAGCTGCACCAGGAGGCCTACGAGTGGGCCAAGAAGATCTCCGAGCACCTGCTGCCCAAGACCCGCGCCTACGTTGAGATCTGGCTGGACGGCGAGAAGCTGGGGGGTGACGAGGAGCCGATCCTGGGTTACAACTACCTGCCGCGCAAGTTCAAGACCACTGTGGTGATCCCGCCCCACAACGATGTGGACATCCATGCCAACGATCTCAACTTCGTGGCCATTAGTGATCACGGCAAGCTGGTGGGCTTCAACGTGCTGGTGGGCGGGGGTCTGGCCATGACCCACGGCGACACCAGCACCTACCCGCGCAAGGCGAGTGACTTTGGCTTTATTCCCCTCTCCCACGTATTGGAGGTGGCGGCCGCCGTGGTCAGCACCCAGCGTGACTGGGGCAACCGGGTCAACCGCAAGAACGCCAAGACCAAGTACACCCTCGAGCGCGTCGGCGTCGAGGCCTTCAAGGCCGAGGTGGAGAGCCGGGCCGGCATCCAGTTTGGCGAGGTTCGCCCCTATGAGTTCACCAGCCGCGGCGATCGTTTCGGCTGGGTGGAAGGGATAGACGGCAAGCACCACCTGACCCTCTTCATCGAGAACGGCCGCCTGCTGGACTTCCCGGGCAAGCCCCTCAAGACCGGCATGCTGGAGATCGCCAAGATCCACCAGGGGGACTTCCGTCTCACCGCCAACCAGAACCTCATCATCGCGGGCGTCCCCGCCGGCGAAAAGGCCCGCATCGAAGCCCTGGCGCGCCAATATGGTCTGCTGGACGACGGCGTGAGCGAGCAACGCAAGCAGTCCATGGCCTGCGTGGCCCTGCCCACCTGCCCGCTGGCGATGGCCGAGGCCGAGCGCATGCTGCCAGCGTTTGTCACCGACATCGAAGCCTTGCTGGCAAAACACGGTCTGGCGGATGATGCCATCATCTTCCGGGTCACCGGCTGCCCCAACGGCTGCGGCCGCGCCATGCTGGCGGAAGTGGGTCTGGTGGGCAAGGCGCCGGGCCGCTACAACCTGCACCTGGGGGGCAACCTGGAGGGGACCCGCATCCCGCGCCTCTATCAGGAGAACATCACTGAGCCGCAGATCCTGGCGGAGCTGGATGCCCTGATCGGCCGCTGGGCCACCGAGCGAGACGGGAACGAGTGCTTCGGCGACTTCGTGATCCGGGTTGGGGTGGTTGCGCCCGTCATCGACTCCGCGAGGGACTTCTATGCAGCCTGAACTGACTGAAAGCGGGCGGCTGACACTGACCGCCGATGGCAGGCTCGACCTCGATGCCCTGCTGGCCCTCGGCCGGGAGGAGCAGACCGAGGCGCTGGCCCCCCTCAACCGGGAGCTGGACGCCATGAGCGCCCCCGAGCGGGTGCGCTGGGCCCTGGCGAACCTGCCGGGGGAGCACGTGCTGTCGTCGAGCTTCGGCATCCAGGCGGCGCTGATGCTGCACCTGGTGAGCCGCGAGCGGGCCGATGTGCCCGTGGTGCTGACCGATACCGGCTATCTCTTCCCCGAGACCTACCGCTTTATCGATGAGTTGACCGAGCGGCTCAGCCTCAACCTGAAGATCTACCGGGCCGAACTCAGCCCGGCCTGGCAGGAGGCCCGCTTCGGCCTCTTGTGGGAGCAAGGGGTGGAGGGGATCACCCGCTACAACCAGCTCAACAAGGTGGAGCCCATGGACCGCGCCCTGAGCGAGCTCGGCGCCCGCACCTGGTTCTCCGGCCTGCGCCGGGAGCAGGCGGGCAGCCGCGGCAAGCTGCCGGTGCTGGCCATACAGCGCGGCCGCTTCAAGTTCCTGCCGGTGATCGACTGGAGCAACAAGGACGTCTTCTACTACTTCAAGGAGCACGATCTGCCCTACCACCCCCTGTGGGAACAGGGCTACCTCTCGGTAGGCGACGTGCACACCACCACCAAGTGGGAGCCGGGCATGAGCGAGGAGCAGACCCGCTTCTTCGGCCTCAAGCGTGAATGCGGCCTGCATGAGGAGAGTGGCGAGCACGACGGATCCGGCATCTGATCCCGGGTGCAAGCGGCTGACCATAAAAAACGCCCGGCAATGGCCGGGCGTTTTGCTTGCTGACATCCATGGACTGGGCCGCGCCGAGGTGGGCCTTAGCCCGCAGAGTTGTCTTGTGCCGCTGCGGCGCGCGCCTGGGTCAGCCAGTCATCGACCAGAGCCTCATGTCCCTTGAGCCAGGCATCGGCATGACGCTCCACATCCGCCGGCTTGTTCTGTCCCTTGTTCATCAGGCCGTTCTGGATGTTGATGTCATTGAGGGGCAGCTTGACGATGGAGAAGAGCTTGGCGGCCGCCGGGTTGGCCTCGGCAAACTGCTTGTTGGCGACTATATGCATGGTGTTCACCGCAAAGCCGTAGTTCTTGCCGTTCGGCAGCCGGGTCTTGTCCCCATCAGGGGCGTCGGCGGGTACCTCCAGCCACACCACATCCTTGCCCGGCACCAGCTCGCTGCTGAGCCAGTAAGGGGTCCAGGTGTAGTAGAGAACCGGCTTGCCGGCCTGGTAACGGGCCAGGGTATCGGCGATCAGGGCAGCGTAGTTGCCCTGCTTGTGGGTCACCGTGGGGGTCAGGCCGAACTCGTCCAGATGATGGTTGATGGCCCCTTCGCAGCCCCAACCCGGGTTGCAGCCCACCAGATCGGCCTTGCCGTCGCCGTCGCCGTCAAACAGCGCCGCCAGCTTGGGATCCTTGAGCTGGCCCAGGTTGGTGATGCCGTATTGGGCCGCTGTCTTCTTGTCGATGAGGTACCCCTGGGCGGCACCGGCCACATAGGTGCCCTGACGGAAGAACACCTTGTCGCCCCCCGCCTGCTCGTACTTGTTGTCCTGCAGCGGTATCCAGTTGAAGGCGAGGAAGGTGCCGTCCCCCTGCGCCACCGAGGCGTAGGCCACGTTGTAATCCACCTCCTGGGCGGGCTGCACCTCGTAGCCGAGGCGGCCCATCAGCTTGCTGACCAGCAGGCTCTGGAAGGCCTCCTCCGGCAGGGAGCTCTGCAAGGGTTGAACGCGGATCCCCTCCCCCGGCAGCTCGGTGCTGGCCATGGCGAGGGAACTCAGCAGCAATGTGCCCAGGGTCAATCCTTTGGTGATCTGTTTCATGCGTTTACTCCTTGGTAATCGAGGGATTTGCCGCGGCCGCACAGGCGCAGCAGCAGGGCGGCGGGGCCACGTTGATACCAGCGGCCGGCACGGGTGCGATCCGGCTGCCCCATCGCCTGGGTCAGTCGGTCGAGGACGATGGCCAGCAGCACTATGCCGAGGCCGCCGATGGAGGCGAGCCCCATGTCGAGGCGGCCTATGCCGCGCAGCACCATCTGCCCCAGACCGCCGACCGCTATCATGGAGGCGATCACCACCATGGAGAGCGCCAGCATCAGGGTCTGGTTGACCCCGGCCATGATGGTGGGCATGGCGAGCGGCAGCTGCACCTTGAACAGCAGCTGGGAGGGGCTGGCACCAAACGAGTGGGCCGCCTCCACCAGATCCTCAGGCACTTGCCTGATCCCCAGCATGGTCAGCCGGATCATGGGTGGCAGGGCGAAGATGACGGTCACCACCACACCGGGCACGTTGCCGATACCGAACAACATGACGATGGGAATGAGGTAGACGAAAGCCGGTGTGGTCTGCATGGCATCCAGCAGCGGCCGGGTCCAGGTGGAGAGCCGCTCGCTGCGGGCCAGCAATATGCCGACCGGCAAGCCGATCAGCACGCAGAAGAAGAGCGAGGTCAGCACCAGGGAGAGGGTCACCATGGCATCGGACCAGGCGCCGATAAGGCCGATCCCAACAAGAGAGGCGAGCGTGCCGAGCGCCATGCGCCCGCCCACCAGTTGCCAGGCGATCAGGGTCAAGAGCCCCATCATCAGGGTGGAGGGCACCGTCTGCAGCAGCTGGGTCATGGCCCCCAGGGCCAGCTCCACGGGGGCGCGGATCAGCTGGAACACAGGCCGCAGGTTCTCCACCAGCCAGCCTATGCCCCCCTCGACCCAGGTATCCAGCGGCACCAGGGCCTGCTGGAAGGGATCCAGCCAGTCGACGGCGGCACTGTTATCGACGACTGCGATCTGGCTCTGCCAGTCTGCCGCCTCGGTGGCCGTACTGCCCCAGGGATCGGCGGCTGGCGTGGTGGTGGCCGCAGCCCCCCAGGGATCGGCCTGCGCCTCGTCGGCCCAGGCGGGAGCGCTCGTCAATAGCAACAGCGCCAGCAAGCCGGTCAGCAGACGGTGAGGGATCAAATTCATAGCGGGGTACTCCTGTCCAGGGTGTTGAGCAGATTGGCCTTGGAGATGAGTCCCAGATAGGTGCCATCCTCCTCGACCACGGGCACCTGACAGGGTGCGGCGGCCACCTGGCTGATGAGTTCGTTGAGGGCGGTGTCGGCCAGAATGGGCTGGATGTCCGCCAGCAGCGCCTGCTCCAGGCTCCCCTTGCCACGGACCGCCCGGCCGAGCGACTCGACCGAGACGACCCCGAGGAAGCGGCGGCTGCGATCCACCACATAGCCGTACTCCCGCTCCAGCTCCTTGAGCTGGCGCAGGGCGTTGCCCGGCCCGTCAGTGGTGTGTTTCTTGATAAGCGGCATCTGCTTGCGGCTGGCCACATCCCGGGCGCTGAAGACGTTGGCGAGATCCACCCCGCGAAAGAAGGCGCGCACATAGTCGTTGGCGGGCTGGTTCAGGATCTCGTCGGGGGTACCCACCTGCACCAGCTGGCCATCCTGCATGATGGCGATGCGATCGCCGATGCGCATCGCCTCGTCCAGATCGTGGGAGATGAAGATGATGGTGCGCTGCTGGCTGGCCTGCAGCTTGAGCAGCTCGTCCTGCATCTCGGTACGGATCAGGGGATCCAGCGCGGAGAAGGCCTCATCCATCAGCAGTATGTCGGGATCATTGGCCAGCGCCCGGGCCAGGCCGACCCGCTGCTTCATGCCGCCGGAGAGGGCGTCGGGGAAGGCGTCGATCCACTGACCCAGTCCCACCTGATGAAGTGCCTGACGGGCACTCTGCTGGCGCTCCGCCAGCGGCACACCGGCCAGCTCCAGCCCGAAGGCGGTGTTTTCCAGCACGCTCAGGTGCGGCATCAGGGCGAAGGACTGGAACACCATGCTGATCTTCTTGCGCCGTACCTGGCGCAGTTCGCGCTCCGAGATGGCGGCGATATCCTCGCCGTCGATCAGCACCTGACCGCGAGTCGGCTCGATAAGGCGGTTGAAGAGCCGCACCAGGGTGGATTTGCCCGAGCCGGAGAGGCCCATCACCACGAAGATCTCCCCTTCGTTGATGGCCAGGTTGACATCCTGGACCCCCAGGGTCTGCCCGGTCTTTTGCAGAATGCTGGCGCGGTCGTGCCCTTTCGCCAGCAATTTGAACGCTTTTTCCGGATGTTCTCCGAAGATTTTATAGAGTGATTTGACCTCGAGTTTGACTGTCATATTGTCCTTTTTTTATGGTCGGCATATCGCTGTTCCTGCTGCCGGACGCGAACCAATTACTTTCAACACTAAGCAATTTTCAACATAAACAAAAGAACCATAAGAGTCTCAACGAAAGAGTTAAATCATAAGTCTTTGATTTTAAATGGCTATTTTTTACCATAAAAATCCATCAAAAAGTGGCCCAAGACCATAATTCAGACAATGAAATGCAAACAAATTCAATCATATCGCCGGATTGATTGAGGAAAAAGTCTAGATAAAGGGGCAATAGGGGGCACTATATGAGGAAACAACTGCGCTTGTCTTCGAAGGGTTATTTTAGTTAGATTACTAATTATTTTAATGCCCATGTTAGGGAGGTAGACAAGGAGATCGCAGGCCACCCCATGCCGCATACAACGCCTCCATTCACCACTCAGACGCGGCAGGAGCAGGTAACAAAAAGGCCCCTTGCGCAGCGCATGGGGCCTTTTATCTGCCGAAGCGGTAACGTCGCCCGTCAGCGCCGCTGCCAGGTCTCGAAGCAGTAGGGATGGGGGTTCTTCTCGTCAGGCTCATGGGGCTCGCGCTCAACGCAATGCCACTCCCCCTCATCGAAGGCGGGGAAACGGGTGTCCCCTGCGACCGCCAGATCGATGCGAGTCAGATAGAGGCTGTCGGCCCGAGGCAGCAGCTGGCCATAGAGATGGCCGCCGCCGATCACCATCAGCTCATCCACTTTCTCGCCCCTTGCCAGCAAGGCGAGCGCAGCCTCGACCGAATCGACCACCTCCACCCCCTCTGCGCGATAGTCGGGGTTGCGGCTGATCACCAGGTTGCGGCGCCCTGGCAAGGGCCGACCAATGGACTCGAAGGTCTTGCGCCCCATCAGTACCGGCTTGCCCAAGGTGACCCGCTTGAAGTGGGCAAGATCCGCAGGCAGATGCCAGGGCATCTGGTTGTCCTTGCCGATCACCCGATCCTGGGCCATGGCGGCAATCATGGAGATCTTCATTGGGGCTCTCACCGTCTGTCAGATTATGGGGCGGTTACGGTACACGACCAGGGAGGGTATCGCCAGCCCGAAGCTCAATGCGCCGACGATAAAGAGCGCCTTGAGGCCGTTCTCCACCGCGCTCTGAATAAGCTCCATGGTTACCCCCGAGATATTGAGCTCCACCACGGCGATCATCGCCTTGAACGCATAGCTGCCGGGGATCATCGGAATGATGGAGGCGACACTGAACACCGGGCGTGGCGCCAGCAGGCGCCGGGACCAGTAGACGCAGACAAAGCCGACCGTGGTCGCCGCCGCCAGCGTCGCCCACTCGATGGGCATGCCGTAATGAATGAGCAGGGTTCGCAAACTGTGAGCCAGGGCACCGCCCATGGCGCAGTACTTCAACATGCGTGGCGGCACGTTGAACAGCATGGCAAACCCCACCGCTGGAATGGCCGACCAGAACGCATCCTTGGCCAGCAGCCAGACAAGATCCATCATACTTTCCACCCCCAGATACCAGTGACCGACATGGCGAGAATAATCCCTATCGCCGCGCTGATGGTCAGCAGAGTCGCCGTGCCCCAGCGCGCCAGCCCCATGTTGAAGTAGCCCTTCACCATGTCGGAGACAGCGTTGATCAGCGGAAAGCCCGGTACCAGCAAGAGCACGCTGGCCGCCATGGCGAGATAGGGTTGAGCCCCCCAGCCAAAGAAGGTGGCGCTGGAGGCGAGCAGGGTGGCGATAAAGCCGGTGGCGGCAAAGTTGATGAGCGGGCTGTGGTGATGGCGGGCGATCAGCTGGCGAACTCGCATGGCGACCGAGGCCGAGAGACAGGTCACCAGGAAGATGGGCCAGTCACCGCCGAACAGCAGGCTGAAGGCACCGCAGGAGAGCCCCACCATGGGTACCACCAGCCAGGGGTGGTAATGAAACGGCACTATGCCGTCGAGCCGCTGGCGCACCTCACGCGCGCCGATCAGCGCCTTCTCCGCCATGATGCAGATGCGCTGGATCTCGCACACCACCTGCATGTTGATGCCGTGCTCCCGCACCCGCCGGGTGGTGGTGACGCAACTGCCCTGATAGAGGCTGGTGAGCACTATGGCGCTGGAGGAGATGGCCATCTCGACGCTCTCCAGCCCCAGCGCCAACCCGAGCCGGACCGTGGTCTGCTCTATGATGCGGCTCTCGGCCCCAAACTGGGCCAACATCTGGCCCGCCTTGACGATGATCCGGGTGATCTCCGTCTGCTGCTCCCGCGACAGCTCCCTTCCTGGTGTGATGCTGCTCATAATCCCTTAGAGTCGTAGCAAGATGAAATGTGCCCAGATATTACCCCAACCGTTATATTCCTTCATCCATATCTGCGGATTTAGCGGGCCGCCATGTTATTAAATGAGTACGCGACAAGAGTTTGCAGCAAATAAAAAACAAACCACCCAGATTATTAACATTGGGTGGTTGGCGCTGAAGGAAATATCGAAGAATAACGGGATAGGGTGGCAGCCAATAAAATTATTTACTCCTGAAATGATCCGCCAACAGGATCACATTGTCTGGCGGCACCCTCTCTTCGGCTTGCGTCAGAGACTCCTCCTGCAGGTGAACGATGTGGCGGCGCATGTCATACAGGGAGTCGTGCATCATGTTGGCAATCCGGATGCAGCTGTCCAGATTGTTCCTGGCCAGACGGCGCTGGCAATCGATGCGAAACTGCAGGCCCCGCAATCGCCGCTGCTGATCCGGTCCCACTTGGGCGATCAGGGCCTCTATCTGCTGGTGCAGCAAGGCATCGAGCCGCTCCGGCTCGGCCAGAGCCCAGTGTTTGAGCGTATCAAAATCTGGCAGCTCCATATCCCCTCCTGGCCAGACCCCTCGCACATCTCGGTGCGATCACGTCCGGCACATCATTTCGCTGTCCATAGGAAGGTTATATAAGATGGTGGGGATTTTGGGTCAGTCGACGCCGAGCCACAGGAGTCCGCTTTTTCATTCAGCTGGCGGATCCTGGGCGAAGGTAAATATTTATTCTTTAGGATTCATGAAATTATCGTTATTCCACATGCGTCACTTTTTTTATAAATTTTAAAGGCTTTTATGGTTCTTCTTATTCCCTATTCATCGATCGCGAATTAATCTGCTTTTCGTTCGAATCTCAATTTAAGCCTTTCCATGTCGTACCCGAGCCGGTGGTTTAACATATCTCACTGATTATGTTATTTTATTTACCACTTTTTCCAATGACCAAGGGCAGAGCATGAGCAAGGCAAGAATCGGTATAGTCACTGTCAGCGATCGCGCCAGCGCGGGCATCTATGAAGATCTCTCCGGCAAGGCCATCATCGACACCCTGAACGCCTATCTGACCTCGGAGTGGGAGCCCGTCTATCAGGTGATCCCGGATGAGCAGGATCAGATTGAGGCGACCCTGGTTCGGCTGGCGGATGAGGAGTCATGCTGCCTCATCGTCACCACGGGCGGCACAGGCCCGGCCAAGCGGGATGTGACGCCGGAAGCCACCGAAGCCGTGTGCGATCGCATGATGCCGGGCTTTGGCGAGCTGATGCGAGCCGAATCCCTCAAGTTCGTGCCAACCGCCATTTTGTCACGCCAGACCGCCGGCCTGCGCGGCAGCGCCCTCATCGTCAACCTGCCGGGCAAGCCCAAGTCCATCCGCGAGTGCCTGGATGCGGTCTTCCCCGCCATCCCCTACTGCATCGACCTGATGGAAGGGCCCTATCTCGAGTGCGACGAAGCCGTCATCAAGCCGTTCCGCCCCAAGAAATAGGAAACAGGACGGGGGATGTGAACCCCCGTCCCTCTCTTATTTGCGGCCGTATACCTTGACCCCCGCCTTGCTCCCTTCCGAATTGCCATAGACCTCGATCCGTTTGATACAGACCCGGCTGCCGAGGGACTTCCAGCCGGACTCCTGATCCTCTTTCAGCGCCTTGTCAAAGTGCAGTGTCTTGCTGCGGTCATTGCCGTAGATCACCTTGACCCTGTCCAGGGTCAGCTCCCGCCCCGCCTTGACCATGATGGACCTGGCCGGTCGGCAGGCGAGCATGGGAATGATGGCGGGGTGATCACCGACCCCGAGCAATATGGTATTGCCCAGCCGAAATTCATCGTCGGCCATGGCCGGGGGCACAACCCCGCCGAGCAGCGCCATCGGCAAGCAGATGCGCAAGGCGCGGGTAAAGGGGGATGAGAGATGAAGAGAAAACAGACCTGACATGATGCCTCCTGAAAAAAGGGGCATGATAAGGACCCGACGCCAAACCCAAGCTGTACTGGCGCTGTACCAGGGGGCAAGGCCAGCGCCAGAGGACAATATTGATTCTCTCCCTTGAGTCTGCAAACAATCTCGGCCTCAGCCTGCCCGCGAGCAACCATCCATCATTTAATCAAGACCAAAAGGTGAATAAAAACATCAATAAAAACAGCCAACTGAGATATTCACAGCGAACTGAAAGCGAGGATTCTCGAGGTAAAAAACGAGCCTGATTTCGATAGTAAAATCATGGAAAAATTCATCCTGGATAACAGCTAATTAATTAGAGTGCTTTCATTTGATAAAACAACCACTCAATATTCAGGGGTGGCCGAGCGTTATTTAGATTCATATTAAATGCATCATAAATATCGCCGGTGATGATCCTCAATAATAAATTTCCGGTCTGACATTCTGTATCCCGCATTCCAGAGAATGCCATCTGCTGTTCCCTCACCGAGTGGGGAAACGGATCGCCGCGCTTTTCAATCAAGATAAGGATGCATGATGAAAAAGTCCCTGCTGGTCGGCGCCCTGCTGCTCTGCCCTGCCGCCTTCGCCGCCGCCCCGCACTGGGAGTACAGCGGTGAGGCCGGCCCGGCGAAATGGGCCAGCCTGACCCCGGAATTTGGCCAGTGCGCCGGCAGTAACCAGTCGCCGGTCAACCTCTCGGGTCTGGTGGAGGCCGAGCTGGCACCACTGCAGTTCCACTACCTGCCGGGTGGCAAGACGCTAGTCAACAACGGCCACACGGTGCAGGTCAACTATACCCCCGGCAGCAGCCTTGAGCTCGACGGCATGCGCTTCGAGCTCAAGCAGTTCCACTTCCACGCCCCCAGCGAAAACCTCATCGAGGGCAGGTCCTACCCCCTGGAAGGGCACCTGGTCCATGCCAATGACAAGGGGGAGCTGGCGGTGGTGGCAGTGATGTTCGAAGCGGGCAAGGCCAATGGGGCGCTGAGCCGGGCCTGGGAGCAGTTGCCAGCGAAAACGGGCGAGATCCACGCCTTCAAGGAACCTATCTCTGCGGAGCAACTGCTGCCCACCCAGCGCGACTACTACCGCTTCAGCGGCTCGCTGACCACGCCGCCCTGCTCGGAAGGGGTGCGCTGGCTGGTGATGAAGCAGCCGGTGCAGGTGAGCCAGGCCCAGATCGACGCCTTCAAGGCGGTGATGCACCACCCCAACAACAGGCCAGTCCAGCCTCTCAACGGGCGACTGGTGCTGGAATAAGGGATTTATCTCACTGATTTATGCAATAAAAAGAGGGCCTTTTGGCCCTCTTTTGCATCTATCGCAAAGACGTTTACAGGCTGGCGGCAATCTTTGCCCCCAGCGCAGCGTTGTTCAGCACCCGCTGGACATTAACTGCCAGGGAGTTGCCACCGGTCAGCTCGCACACCCGGACGACCGATCACAGGCTGGCAGCGATGCGTGCCCCCAGCGCGGCGTTGTTCAGCACCAGCTGGATATTAACTGCCAGGGAGTCACCGCCGGTCAGTTCGCTCACAGGGGGCAACAGTTACAGGCTGGCGGCAATCTTTGCCCCCAGGGCGGCGTTGTTCAGCACCAGCTGGATATTGGCCGCCAGGGAGTTGCCGCCGGTCAGCTCGCACACCCGGGCCAGCAGGAAGGGGGTGGACTCCTTGCCCTTCACTCCCTGCTCGTCCGCCTCACGCAGTGCCTGGGCAATGGCAGCGTCGATGTCGGCCCTGGGCATGGCGAACTGGGTCGGGATGGGGTTGGTGACCACGGCACCACCGGCCAGTCCCAGCTCCCACTTCAGGCGCAGCGCCTCGGCGATCGCCGCCGGGGTGTCGAGGCGGTAGTCCACCTTGAAGCCGCTTTCGCGGGTGTAGAAGGCGGGCAGCTCCTCGGTCTGGTAGCCGATGACCGGCACCCCCTGAGTCTCCAGATACTCCAGAGTCAGACCGATGTCGAGGATCGACTTGGCGCCGGCACACACCACGGCCACCGGGGTCTGGGCAAATTCCTGCAGGTCGGCCGAGATGTCGAAGGTCTCCTGGGCACCGCGATGCACACCGCCGATACCGCCGGTGGCAAACACCCGGATCCCCGCCATGGCGGCGATGATCATGGTAGAAGCCACAGTCGTCGCCCCCAGACCCTTGTTGGCCAGCACGAAGGGAATGTCGCGTCGGCTGCACTTGGTGGCGGCGTGGCCGGCCTTGCCCAGCGCCTCCAGCGCCCCCTCATCCAGACCCACCTTGAGGCGGCCATCGATGATGGCGATGGTGGCTGGCACGGCGCCGTTGTCGCGCACCACCTGTTCGACCTGGCGCGCCGTCTCCACGTTCTGCGGATAGGGCATGCCGTGGGAGATGATGGTGGACTCCAGGGCAACGACCGGCTTGCCGGCGGCAAGAGCGTCGGCGACGACCGGTTGGATATCGAGGTAAGCGTTCAACATGGGTACTCCTCCAGCATGCGTTCAACGGCGGCCTTGGATAGGCCGGAAAAGACGGTATCGGAACAATTGACGGTAAGGGCGGCGCAGCCGAGGGCGAATCGGGTCGCCTCCATGATGCCCTGCTCCAGCAACCAGGCGTGAGCCAACCCTGCCATGAAGGCATCGCCGCCGCCGGTCACGTTGACGACAGGGCTGCCGAGCACGGGCAGATGGCCCTGGCACTCCCCGTCGCTGTAGAAAATCCCCTGATCGCCGAGGCTCAGGAACAGCCGCTGCACCCCGGCGCGGTGGAACCAGGCCGCCGCCATGGGCCAGGTGTCGGGCCCGGCAATGGTGAAGCCGCACAGCTGCTCGGCCTCGCTGCGGTTCGGCTTGAGGGTGTGGATCCGGTGCAGCCAGGGGCGGATCTTCTCCACCTTGGCCACAGAGACGGTGTCGACGAAGATGATGTGCTCCCCCTGGCGCTCGAACAGCCAGTCGAGGGTGTGGGTGGCGAGGTTGGTGTCGAGCACCCAGAGGCTGGCCGCCCCGAGGAAACCGCTGAGCGGGGTCAGCCGGGCCGGGGTGAGTTCGTCGATGATGCCCATGTCGTTGACGGCGCAGCTCATCTCGCCGCTGCCGTCGTGCAGGCTGAGGTAGCAGGAGGTTGCCTGGCCGTCCAGCACCAGCACCTGACGCACGTCGACCCCGGCGCGCTGGCTCACCTCCAGCAGGTGATGGCCGTATTGATCGTTGCCCACAGCGGTCAGCAACCGGGTATCGGTGCCGAGCCGCGCCAGGTTCTCGGCTATGTTGCGCCCCACACCGCCGGCGGAGGTGCGCACCCGACCCGGGTTGGAGTCGCCGATGCGCAGGTTGTCGTGGCTGCAGCCGCAGATATCCATATTGGCGCCGCCGATCACCACGGCGTAGGGGCCTTCGCGCAGCACATAGCCTCGCCCCTGCACATAGCCCTGGCGCATCAGGCTGGAGATATGGCTCGCCAGCGCCGAGCGGCTGATTCCCAGCCTGTCTGCCAGCTCCTGCTGGGCAATCATGGGATCCTGGCGCAGCAGGGCGAGGATCTCTTGCTCACGTTCCGTCATAGACAAACATCCAGTTACAAACGTTTGTCTATTATTTATGAAAAACGTTTTCCCACCATCCTCTCGTGCAAGAAATGTCGGGTCAGCCACAAAAAATCACCGGGCAGAGCCCGGTGACAGGAAAACGGTTTTCAGATGGTGCCACTCAACCCAGCTGCACCCAGACCTCGCCGCCGTCCAGTCGCACCGGCCAGCAGGCGACGCTCAGGGCCGGATCGTCCAGACAGCGGCCATCCATCAGGGCGTAGCGCTGCTTGTAGAGGGGGGAGGCGACCACGGGCTCGCCCCCGGCGTCCCCCACCAGGCCACGCCCCAGCACGGCGACGCCGGCCAGAGGATCCACCCCGTCCAGGGCATAGACATGCTCCCCGAGGCGAAACAGCGCCAGCACCCGCCCATTCAGCCAGGCGCTGCGCCCGGCCTGCTCCGGCAGCGCCGCCAGCTCGCACACCCTATGCCAGACCCCGGGCGCTGACGACAAGCCCTCTTCCTTCCCTTCGTTCATACCACCTCCTTGATGCTGATGGCGGGGGTGCAACCCGCTGGCCCCGCTCATACCAATTCCCTGATCGCGATATCCGGCACCCACTGACCCCGCTCCTCACGGCGGGGCGGTGTCTCGTCCTCGGGCCGGTTGACGAAGGCCTCGAACAGCTTGAGCTTGTCCGGATCCGCCAAGGTGCTCTTCCACTCGCACTGCCAGGTGCCGACTATCTCCCCCATCATGGCTTCCAGCTCGGCGCCGATGCCGAGTCTGTCTTCGATGATCACCGACCTGAGGTAGTCGAGCCCCCCTTCCATGTTCTCCATCCAGACAGAGGTGCGCTGCAGCCTGTCCCCGGTGCGCACATAGAACATCAGCAGCCGGTCGATGTAGCGGATCAGGGTCTGCTCGTCGAGATCGGTGGCGAACAGGTCGGCGTGGCGCGGCCGCATGCCGCCGTTGCCGCACACATAGAGGTTCCAGCCCCGCTCGGTGGCGATGACGCCTATGTCCTTGCTCTGGGCCTCGGCGCACTCCCGGGTGCAGCCGGAGACAGCAAACTTCAACTTGTGGGGGGCTCGCAGCCCCTTGTAGCGGTTCTCCAGGGTCAGGGTCAGGGTCATGGAGTCCTGCACCCCGTAGCGACACCAGGTGGAGCCGACGCAGGACTTCACGGTGCGCACCGACTTGCCGTAGGCCTGGCCGGTCTCGAACCCCGCCGCCACCAGCTCGCCCCAGATGGCGGGCAGCTGGTCGACCCGGGCGCCGAACAAGTCGATGCGCTGGCCGCCGGTGATCTTGGTGTAGAGGCCGTACTTGCGCGCCACCTCGCCTATGGTGATGAGCCCCTCCGGGGTGATCTCCCCACCCGGAATGCGCGGCACCACAGAGTAGGTGCCATCCTTTTGCAGGTTCGCGAGGAAGGCGTCATTGGTGTCCTGCAACCCGCGGTGGGGCTTCTCCAGCACGTGCTCGTTCCACAGCGACGCCAGGATGGAGGCCACCGTCGGCTTGCAGATGTCGCACCCCAGCCCCTGGCCGTGCTTGTCCCGCAGCGCCTCGAAGCTCTTCAGCTCGCCGACCCGGGCCAGGTGATAGAGCTCCTGGCGGCCGTGGGCGAAGTGCTCGCACAACCCCTTGTCCGCCTCCACACCGAGGTCCGCCAGGGTCTGATCCACCACCTGCTTGAGCAGGTTGCTGCAACCGCCGCAGCCGGTGCCCGCTTTGGTGCAGATCTTCACCGCCGACAGCTCGTGATTGCCCGCCCGAACGGCGGCCACCACCTCCCCCTTGCTGACGTTGTGACAGGAGCAGAGGATGGCGCTGTCCGGCAGCACCAGGGGCGCGGGGGCCGTGCCCGCCTCCCCCACCAGCAGGGAGAGCGGCGGCTGGGGCAGCGCCACCCCGTTCTGGTAGTACTGCAGCAGCCGATCAAAGTCGCCGCCGTCTCCCACCAGGATGGCACCGAGCAGGCGGCTCCCCTCGCCGTCGGTCACCAGCTTCTTGTAGATGCCCTTGACCCTGTCCAGCAGCAGCAGCTCCTGGGCACCGGCGGTGCTGGCGTGGGCGTCACCGATGGAGCCCACGTCCACCCCCATCAGCTTGAGCTTGGTGGACATGTCGGCCCCCGCGAAGCGGCTCTCGCCACCGCACAGGCTGGCCACGGCGGCCCGGGCCATCTGGTAGCCGGGGGCCACCAGCCCGAAGATGCGCCCCTGCCAGAGCGCACACTCGCCGATGGCGAGGATGGCGGGATCCGAGCTGTGGCAGCCGTCGTCGATGCAGATGCCGCCGCGCTCCCCAACCTCCAGCCCGGATTGCCGGGCCAGGGCGTCGGCGGGGCGGATGCCCGCCGAGAAGAGCAGGACGTCGGTCTCAAGGTGGGAGCCGTCCTTGAAACGCAGCCGGTGGCGAGCCTGCTCCCCCTGCTCTATGCACTCGGTGGCCTTCTCCACCAGCACCTCGACCCCGAGGGCCTGGATCTTGTCCCTCAGCACGGCGCCGCCGCTCTCGTCGAGCTGCACCGGCATCAGCCTGGGGGCGAATTCAACCACTTGCGTCTTGAGCCCGAGCAGGCGCAGGGCGTTGGCCGCCTCCAGTCCCAGCAGGCCGCCGCCTATGACCACGCCGCTGCGGGCCTGGGCGCAGGCATCGCGGATGGCGGCGAGATCCCCCAGGGTGCGGTAGACGAAGCACCCCTCCCGCTGATGGCCGGGGATGGGGGGCACGAAGGGCACGGAGCCGGTCGCCAGCACCAGACGGTCGTAAGGGAACTGCTCACCGTTGGCCAGCGTCAGGGTGTGGGCGGCCCTGTCGAGCACCTCCACCTCGGACCCCAGCCGCAGCGCGATGCCGCTCTCTTCATACCAGGCGGGATCCGCCATGCGCAGCGCCTCCGGGGCCTTGCCGCCGAATACCTCGGACAGGTGCACCCTGTCGTAGGCGGAGTCCGGCTCGGCCCCGAACACCGTCACCTCGAACCGGTCGAGGCCGCCCGCCGCCACCAGTTGCTCGACAAAGTGATGACCCACCATGCCGTTGCCCACCACCAGCAATCTTTGTTTATTGTCCATGTTTCTCTTCCTTGAATCCGGTGGGCTCAGGCGCGCAGCTTGCTGCGCACTTTCTCGGCCGCCTTGAGGGGGGTCACCTTGCGCTGCTTCTCGTAGAGGAAGCGCAGCACCTGCTGGCGCAGCTTGTGATAGTGGGGATCGTCCGCCAGGGCGACCCTGTCCCTCGGCCTTGGCAGGTCCACTGTCAGGATCTCGCCGACGGTGGCACTGGGGCCGTTGGTCATCATGCAGATGCGATCGGAGAGCAACACAGCCTCATCCACATCGTGGGTGATCATGATGACGGTGTTGCCAAGCTCCGCCTGGATCGCCATCAGCGCATCCTGCAGATGGGCCCGGGTCAGGGCATCGAGGGCGCCGAACGGCTCATCCATCAGCAGCACCTTGGGGGAGAGCGACAGCGCCCGGGCTATGCCGACCCGTTGTTTCATACCCCCCGACAGCTCGTGAGGCATCTTCCGGCTGGCGTGATCCATCTGCACCAGGGAGAGGTAGTAATCGACCCGCTCCGCCACCGCCCGCCGGTTCGGCTCAACCTGCCCCACCGCCAGCGCCACGTTCTGCTGGACGCTGAGCCAGGGCAGCAGGGCGTGGTTCTGGAACACCATGGCCCGCTCGGGCCCGGGGCCCGCCACCTCGCGGCCATCGAGGATGATGCCGCCGAGGGTCGGCTCCAGCAGCCCGGCCACCAGGTTCAGCACTGTGCTCTTGCCGCAGCCCGAGTGGCCGATGAGAGAGACGAACTCCCCCTTCTCGATGCGCAGGTTGACCCGGCTGAGGGCCTCGAAGCTGCCCTGCTCCGTCTCGAACGAGATGCCGACGTCGCTTATCTCCAGATAACTCTTCATTGGCTCTTCTCCGCCTGAATATGGAATTTGTTGTTAACGCAACACCTGGCGCTTGTCCCAGGAGAGCCACTGCTGCAGGGCCAGCATGCCCCTGTCCAGGGCGCAGCCGATGAGGCCTATGGTGATCACCGCCACCATGATGCGGGCCAGGGACGAGGAACCGCCGCTCTGGAACTCGTCCCACACGAACTTGCCGAGCCCCGGGTTCTGGGCCAGCATCTCCGCCGCGATCAGCACCATCCAGGCCACCCCCAGGGAGAGCCGCAACCCGGTGAAGATCATGGGCAGGGCCCCGGGCAGCACGATGCGCCGCACATGGGTCACAAAGGAGAGGCGCAGCACCCGGCTGACGTTGTGCAGATCTCCATCCAGCCCAGCCACCCCCACCGCCGTGTTGATCAGGGTCGGCCAGAGGGAGCAGAGGGTCACCGTCAGCGCCGAGGTGAGGAAGGATTTGGCGAGCCAGGGGCTGGGGTTTGCGTAGAGGGCGCTCACCACTAGCGTGATGAGGGGCAGCCAGGCCAGGGGGGAGACTGGCTTGAGCAGCTGGATCACCGGGTTGGCGGCGCGATAGAGCCCCTGGTTCATGCCGAGCAGCACCCCGCACGGGATGGCGATCAGGGTCGCCAGAGTGAAGCCGCACAGCACGGTGAGCAGGCTGGTGGCTATCTGATCGAAGAAGGTGGGGCGCCCTGTGTAGGGGCGCAGCTTCACCTCGGCCGCCGGATCTTCTGCCAGCCGCGCCGCATTGCGCGCCTGCTGGCGCTCGAGGAAGGCGCTCGCCTTCTCCCGCTCCGCCAGGTGATCCTGGCCGAGAGACCAGAACTGGCTGGCGGTGGCGAGCGGCCCGGGCAGGGTGCCCAGACTGGTCTGCACCTGGCTCGCCCCCCACTGCCAGAGGCCGAGGAAGAGCAGCACGCCGAGCAGGGGCTGCACCATGATTTTCCAGTTGATGGCTTTCCAATGGATAAGGGGCCATGTGTGTCGTTTCATCGAGATCTCCTTGCTCATTGCACCCGCTCATCGCCCTTGAGGCCGATGGCGAACTGCTGCAGATAGGCGTTGGGGTGGCGACCGTCGTAGATGAGGCCATCGATGAAGCCATCCTGGGGGCCGCGATAGCCCTGCTCGCTGGCAAAGTCCGGGAAGTCGGTGGCCTTGAGCTTGCCCTCGGCGATCAGCGCCTCGGCGGCCTGGCGATAGACCTCGGGTTGATACACCGCCTTGGCCACCTGCTCGAACCAGGCGTCCGGCTTGGCCTCGGGGATCTGGCCCCAGCGCCGCATCTGGGTCAGATACCAGATGGCGTCGGAGTAGTAGGGGTAGGTGGCGTGGTGGCGAAAGAAAACGTTGAAGTCAGGCAGCTGGCGCTTGTCCCCCTTGGCGTACTCGAAGGTGCCGGTCATGGAGCTGGCGATCACCGCCTCGTCGGCCCCCACGTACTCGGGCTTGGCCAGCAGCTTGGCCGCCTCGCGCCGGTTGCCGTTCTGTTCTGCATCCAGCCACCAGGCCGCCCGCAGCAGCGCCTTCACCAGCCGCACATGGGTGTTGGGGTGGCGCTCCGCCCACTGCCGGGTGACGCCGAACACCTTCTCCGGGTTGTTGCGCCAGATCTCAAGGTCTGTGATGACGGGCACCCCTATGCCTCTGGCGACCGCCTGCTGGTTCCAGGGCTCACCCACGCTGTAGCCGGCTATGGTACCCGCCTCCAGGGTGGCGGGCATCTGGGGCGGCGGCGTCACCGACAGCAGCACGTCAGCCTGACGCTGGCCCGAGTTGTCGCCAAGCTTGGGCGCGTAGAAGCCGGGGTGTAGGCCGCCCGCCGCCAGCCAGTACCTCAGCTCGTAGTTGTGGGGGGAGACGGGGAACACCATCCCCATGTTGAACGGCTTGCCTCCCTGGCGGTACTCCGCCACCACGGGCTTGAGGGCGGCGGCGCTCACCGGGGGCGGCACCTGGCCCGCCTTCGCCTTGGGCAGCTGGGGCGCCATGGCGGCCCAGACGCTGTTGGCCACCGTGATGGCGTTGCCGTTGAGATCCATGGCAAAGGCCGTCACCAGCTCGGCCTGGGTGCCGATGCCGATGTGGGCGGCCAGGGGCTGGCCCGCCAGCATCTGGGCGCCGTCCAGCTCGCCGTCTATCACCCGATCCAGCAGGATCTTCCAGTTCGCCTGGGCTTCCAGGGTCACGTAGAGCCCCTCATCCTCGAAATAGCCCCGCTCGTAGGCCACCGCCAGCGGCGCCATGTCGGTCAGCTTGATGAAGCCGAGTCTCAGCTCCTCCTGCTCGGGGGCACCCACAGCAGCCAGCGCCGGCAGCGACAGCGCCGCCAGCAGCAGCCCCGCACATCCTTGTCGTCCCTTCATTGCATCTCCTCGCTCGGTTCAGGGTCTGGGCATTCGCGCCAGGCTGTCGGGGGAATCGCTGTGCTGCCTCGTTGCAGCGCTGCGACCCGGACAGCGTGTTGCGACCAAAAAAAAGCCCCACCGATCCGGGATCGGTGGGGCCTCTTTGCCCTGTTGCAGCGAGGTGGCCGATCTGGCCCCTCACTGCGTCTCTTCACTTCATTGCACTCGTCTTCTTGTTATTTTGTTATTCACTTTCCGTGCCAGCTCGTCCAAGCCCCACCGGACGGCCCTTTCCGGCCTTTGTCTCCCTGCTTTTCCCCCAAATTTGCCTCAATTAGGCGCAATTGCACCAAAACGGTTTGCCAGCGGGGCGCTCAGGCGGGCAATGCCTGCAGCAGTTGCCGCGCCAGCTCCCCCAGGCTCAGGTGGCGGCTCATGGCGGTGCTGCGCATCAGGCGATAGGCCTGCTCCTCATCCAGCCCCTGATGGCGCATCAGGCGCCCCTTGGCCTGCTCGATGAGCCGCCGCTCCTCCAGCTTCTGGCGCAGCTCGCTCTCGGTCTGCATCAGGGCCTGCACCATGGCGAGCTGGCTGCGGGCGAGCCGCAGCCACTGCTCCACCGGCTCCCGCTCGCCGCACGGGTGGGGCACCAGCAGCACCCCCTGCTGCAACAGGGCGAGCTGGGTGTCGCCCCCCAGCCGCTCGCAGAACAAGAGGCGCGGCAAGCCGGGCCAGAGGGAGAGGCCGAGGCGCACCTCGGCGCCGAACTGGCGGCAACTGACCAGCAGGGCGTCCCCCTGCTCCATCGGGGTCAGCAGCTGGCGGGTGTCGAGTATCCTGGGCTGATGGCCATAGTGGCTGACCAGCAGGGCCAGGCGATTGGCCTGGCCCGGATCATCGGCGTGGATCAGCAGGCGGGAGGGGGGGCCATCCTGGCCCCGGGGAAGAGTAGTCATGGCGCTCCTTGCCAACGGCTATCGCAACGTGTCTGCCGAAAATGCCGCAACATGAAGGCCAACTATTTGAATCTACCTCCTTTTTATCTATCCAGAGGTAGTGGGGGTAGAGGGGGAAAACCGGCTCAGGCCACCCGCTCCATGGTCTGGTTCAGCAGGGCCTGCAGCTCGGCGCCCAGGTTCACCACCTCCCCCATGATCATCAGCACGGGGCTTTGGCCGAGCAGGGCACGGGCGGCCTGCTCCAGTCCCTCGAGCCTGGCGTGATGGACCTGCTGGCGCGCACTGCACCCGGCCACCACCAGGGCCACCGGCAGATCCCCGGATGCCCCCGCCGCCAGCAACCCCTGCCGGATCTGGGCCGCCCGCTCCAGCCCCATGTAGAACACCAGGGTGTGACCGGCCCGGGTCAGCCCCTGCCAGCCTCTATAGTCCCCCTCGTCCATCAGATGGCCCGTCACCAGGGTCAGGGAGCGGGCCAGCCCCCTGTGGGTCAGGGGGATCAGGGTGCTGGCGGCGCAGCCCAGGGCCGCCGTGATGCCGGGCACCAGCTCGGCCTCTATGCCATGGCGGGCCAGGTGCAGCGCCTCCTCCCCACCCCGGCCGAACACCAGGGGATCCCCCCCCTTGAGGCGCACCACCCGCTTGCCGGTGCGGGCCAGGGCCAGCAGCAGGGCGTTGATCTCCTCCTGGGTGGGGCTCGGCTCGCCGCAGCGCTTGCCCACGTCGAAGCGGGCCGCTCCCTGAGGAATGCGGGCCAGGATCTCGCTCCCCACCAGACGGTCATAGACCACCACCTCAGCCGCCTCGATGCGGTGCAGGGCGCGCAGGGTCAACAATTCGAGGGGCCCGGGGCCCGCACCTACCAGACTGATTTGGCTCATCGCACACTCCTTGTGTTGCTGCCCAGGCCTCAGGCCTGGGCGATATAGACATGCTTGATCAACAGCTTGTCGATCTCTGGCAGGCAGGTACCGCAGTTGCTGCCGCAGCCGAGCAGGGCCTGCAGCCCCGCCAGCTCGCTCACCCCCTGCCGGGTGATGGCATCGACGATGCGCTGCTCCGACACCCGCAGGCAGGAGCAGACCAGCCGGCTCTCCCCGGCAAGCGCCTGGCTCAGGGTCTGGCTCAGGGCCCCCGCCTGCAGCGGCGTGCCGAGCAGGCTGGCCAGCAGATCCACCTTGATGTCAGGACGCCGCTCCCCCACCAGCAGGATGCCCTCGATGCGATCCCCGATCAGGGCCAGGGCGAGCCAGCCCTCCTTCAGGGGCAGCCGCAGCCAGTGTCCCTCGGCCCCCAACCGTTGCCACAGGCTCTCTGTGCTGTCTGACCAGGAGGCCAGCAGGGTGCAGTTGCCCTCGGGCAGGGGGCGCCTGGCCCACCAGTCCACCGGCTCGCGCCAGTCATGGCGGCCGCACCAGAGTCCCTGCCAGCGGGTGGCCTGCGCCCTCGCCTGCACTCGCCCCTGCTTGAACATGGGCTGCCCGGATAGGGGATCCACCACGGCGGCGATGAGGCGGTTGACCGCCCCCTGGCTGCACTGGCTGTCGGTCCAGTGCATGGGCAGGAAGGCCTCCCCCTCCCTGAGCCCCTCGTCCAGCCCCACCAGCAGCAGCGCCTCCCCGATCTCGTTGTGAAGGCGCACCAGATCCCCCTCCCTGGCGCCGAGCGCCAGCAGGCTGGCGGCCCCCACCCGCACCCTGGGCCAGGGCTCAGCCTCCTGCAACCTGGGCACGTGGCCGGTGCGGGTCATGGTGTGCCACTGATCCCGCAGCCGGCCGCTGTTGAGGAGCAGGGGGAGATCCTCCCCTGGCCCGGCCTCGGGCTGCGGGGGGAAGTGCTGGGCCAGAGGCAGCAGGCGGGCACGGCCATCCGGAGTGGCGAAGCGCCCGTCCTCGAACAAGCGGGCTCGCCCCTTTGGCCAGTCGGCGTTGACGGGCCAGCTCAAGGGTTCCAGCGCCTCGAACTCGGCGCGGCTAAGATCCGCCAGCCCCGAGATGTCGAACTGGCGGGCCCCTTCGTTCTCGAAGCCGGACAGGGCGGCGTGTTCACAGAAGATTTCGTGCTCGTGCTCATAGGCGAAGCCCTCGCCAAAGCCGAGCCGGCGGGCGAGCCGGGTCAGCGCCCACCAGTCGGGCCTGGCCTCCCCCGGCAGGGGCAGGAAGGCGCGCTGGCGGCTGATGGTGCGCTCGGAGTTGGTGACGGTGCCGCTCTTCTCCCCCCAGGCGGCGGCGGGCAGCAGCAGGTGGGCGAGGCGCGCCGTGTCGGTATTGGCCGTCACCTCCGAGACCACCAGCAGCTCGCAGCGGCTCAGGGCTTCGCGCACCCGGTTGCCATCCGGCAGGGAGACCGCCGGGTTGGTGCCAAGCACCCAGAGGGCGCGGATCTCCCCCCTGTACACCGCCTCGAACAACTCGACTGCCTTGTGCCCCGGCCCGCGCACCATGGTCGGGCTTCCCCAGAAGCGCTGCACCCTATCGCACTCGGCCTCGCCAAAGCCCATGTGGGCGGCGAGCTGGGTCGCCAGCCCCCCCACCTCGCGCCCCCCCATGGCGTTGGGCTGCCCCGTCATGGAGAAGGGGGCCGCCCCCGGCTTGCCGATGCGGCCGCACATCAGATGGGCGTTGATGATGGCGTTGGCCTTGTCCACCCCCTGGTTGGACTGGTTGATCCCCTGGCAGAACAGGGTGACAGTCCTGGGGGTGCGGGCAAACAGCTGGTAGAAGCCGAGCAGATCGCTGCGGGAGAGGCCGCAGCTGCGGGCCACCTGGTCCAGCTGCCAGGCGGGGTCGTCCAGCGCCGCCGCCAGCGCCTCGAAGCCGCTCACGTGCTGCGCCACATAGGCCTGGTCCCAGCCGTCGCTGTCGAGCAGATAACGGCACAGGCCGTTCCAGAGCGCCACGTCGCTGCCGGGCTTGAGGGCCAGATGCAGATCCCCCTGCTCCGCCGTCATGGTGCGGCGGGGATCCAGCACCACCAGCCTGAGCTCGGGGCGGCGCGCCCGCGCCTGCTGCAGGCGACGAAACAGCACAGGGTGGGTCCAGGCGGTGTTGGCACCGGTGAGCACCACCAGATCCGCAAGCTCCAGATCCTCGTAACAGGCGGGCACCAGATCCTCGCCGAAGGCGCGCTGGTGGGCCACCACCGCCGACGACATGCAGAGCCGGGAGTTGGTATCCACGTTGGCACTGCCCAGATACCCCTTCATCAGCTTGTTGGCGACGTAGTAATCCTCGGTGGTGAGCTGGCCAGACAGATAGATGCCGATGGCTTGCGGCCCGGATTCAGCCAGGATGGCGGCGAAACGCTCCGCCAGGGTATCGAGCGCCTCATCCCAGCCGATTCGCTGCCCCAGCCAGCGCGGATATAGCAGGCGATCGGGGAAGGCCAGGCTCTCCAGCAGGCTGGCCCCCTTGACGCAGAGGGCGCCGCCGTTGGCCGGATGCTCTTCATCCCCCTGCAGTTGCCAGCGCTCCCCCTCCCGGCTGAGCCGGATGCCACACCCCACTCCACAATAGGCACAGGTGGTCTTCATTCCCTCGCTCCTTGTCGCCGGCGGCCCCCGGGGCCGCCCCTTGTCCCGTCTGATGGCAGGCCCATAAAAAAAGCGTCCGCCCCCCTGCGGGGACGGACGCCGTTGTCCGGATGAGCCTCAGTCATCTTGTATGGGCAAGTGACTGCAAAGCCCGCGCCAGGATGCCAGGTGCGCAGCCATTGGGCGCCAGGGTGCAGGGCTGCGCCAGCGCGGTGCAACTGCTCCCTTGTTGGGCCCGCCAGACGGGAGTCGGCACCACAGGCTGGGCAAGGGGCGCGCCGGGAGTATAATGCGCCGCCACAGAGGAGAACGAGATGAAAGAGTCAGGTTACGGCGCCGCACAGCGGGTCGATGCGGCCCCCGAGTATTGCGCCATCGGGCTGGTCAATCCCAAGTCACCGGAGAACGTGGGGGCCGTGATGCGGGCCGCCGGCTGCTACGGAGCAGAAGAGGTCTACTACACGGGTCAACGCTTCGAGCTGGCGCGGCGCTTTGCCACCGACACCAAGCAGATGGTGGAGAAGATCCCCCTGCTCGGGGTCGAGGATCTGCTGGCCTTCGTCCCCGAGGGCTGCACCCCTGTGCTGGTGGATCTCATCGAGGGAGCCACCTCGCTGCCGGACTACGAGCACCCCGAGCGGGCCTTCTACATCTTCGGCCCTGAGGATGGCACCCTGGAGCCCGCCCGCTTCGCGGCGGTGAGGGAGGTTGTCTATGTACCGACTCAGGGTTGCATGAACCTGGCCGCCTCGGTCAACGTGATCCTCTACGACCGGCTGGCCAAGAAGCTGAGGGCTGAAGGCTGAAGGCTGAATGCCAAGCAAGAAGATGATCCAGGTGGCCAGCAGGCCGCCTCAATCCTGTGATGGCGCCTCCCTGCGCACCTTGGCCTCCTGCTCACTGATAAAGTCCAGGTAGTCGTCGTAGAGCCGGTTTTCCCGATAGATCCGTGCCAGCGTCCCCTCCCTTATCAAGGTGCGCATGCCGGGATCCCAGAGCCCGTGCAACTGCCTGCCCTTCTCGGTATCGGCGAAGATGGGGTAGGTCGGGATCCAGCGCAGGAACACCTGTGCCAGCTCGGGTGGGAGGCCGTCCTTGGGGTAGAGGGCACCGTCGGTCAGGTAGTAGCGGTAGCGCCCCTTGAGCAGCAATTGCAGCGCCATCTCATGACTGTCTATCTCGTACCACCGCATGGTCACCGGGATGAACTTGTCGAAGGCCCAGCCCCGCAGCCAGAGCACCTCCTGCTCCTTCAGGCTGTGTTCCCCGTTCCAGTGCTGCAACCAGCGATCCTGCATCACCACACTCACGTAATCGGCCGAGTCGGGGTAATCGGGCTGATGAGCGCCTTTCACCTCTCCCCGATAGACCCCCATCGCCATGTCGCCCCCCTTCTGGGACACCACAGCCAGCGCCCGCTTGTAGGGCACCAGGTGAGGTTGGATCACATGCCCTTGGGGCTCATAGATGGCGCGCACTATGTCCAGATAGACGCCCTTGCCATCCCGGTGGCAGAAGCCGGGCCAGTCATCGCAATAGACGTGTATGGTATCGGCCCGGACAGACAAGACGAGCAGCAGGCAGCACAACAGGAGCGGACGAACCATGTACCAGTATTTCCTCTAAGATGTTGCCGTCAGCAGGCGCTCACCGCCAGACGGCCCGTTCAGGCATACAGATAGCATAGAAAGCCGTCCTGCCCGTTCACATTTTTCCTGATTTTGCGAGCGGGTCGAGGGTTATTGCTCCGTCGATCGGTATCATGAACCATAAGATTCATTAGTGACCTAACTGAGGGGAGCCTTCTCATGCCGACCATTAAATCCCTGCTCTGTCCCGTCGATTTTTCCGAGATGTCCAAGGCCGTGCTCGACTACGCCGTCTTCATGGCCCAGAGCCATCAGGCCGAGCTCAAGCTGGTCCACGTGGTGGATCAGCTGCACGGCTTCGACAGCTACAAGATCCTGCACATGACCGCCATCGAGATCACCCACGAGATGGAGCGTCAGGCCAAGAGCCAGCTCAAGGATCTGGTCGCCAGCCTGCCCATCCCGGCCAAGTTCGAGGTGCGCTTCGGCCGCGCCGCCGACGAGATAGTGATCCAGGCGAAGGAAGACAAGGTGGATCTGCTGGTCATGGGCAGCCACGGTCGCTCCGGCATCAGCCACCTGCTGGTGGGCAGCGTGGCGGAGTCGGTGGTGCGTCACGCCCCCTGCCCGGTGCTGGTGGTCCGCAAGTAATCCCCGCCTGATACGCGAAGGCCAGCACGAGCTGGCCTTTTTGCTCTCTATGCCCCCTCAACCGTGGGCATAGATGACGCTGCCCCCCTTGATGGTGTCTATGATGGCCCTGGACTGCTCCCTTGGCAGCGCCGGGCAACCCCAGCTGCGGCCCAGCTTGTCATATTTTTGCAAATGCCTCGGGCTCGCATAGTCAGCCCCGTGCACCACTATGGCGCGCTTGCGGGCATTGCTGTTCTTGCCGGGGCTCAGGCCGTCCAGGCGCAGGGAGTAGCCGTGCTTGCCCTGGTAGGTCTCCGCGGTGCGATAGACCCCGAGGGAGCTCTGGCGGGAGTTGAGCTGGTTGGAGAACTGGCGCGCGGCCAGCTCCCCCGAATTGCGACCGTGGCTGACCCAGGTGTGGTAGAGCAGCTTGTGGCGCTTCACGTCGATGACGAAGAGGCGGCGCATGGTCGAGGGTTTGCTGTAGTCGATGATGGTGAGTATGGGTTTGCGCTTGTGGCGCACATCTTGATAGCCCTGCAGGGCCTTGCGGAACACCTGCTTGTCCAGCTTGCCCGCCAGACCCAGCTGGCGATAGAGATCCTGATCCCAGCTGGCGTGGCCCTGGCTGCTGAAGCAGAGCGCCCCCAGCAGCAGCGGCAGCCCCAGCCAGAGGCTGGCCAGCCGCGACATCCAATACTGTCGCTTCATCCTTGAAGTCGCTCCCCTTCCTGAACTGGCGCTCTGAATGACGCCATGTCTCGCTGGATAGTTATATGCAAGCCACTGATAGTGCGCAATAAAAAACCACAAAAATGCCGACCTGAGTCGGCATTGACGGCAATATGCTGACGACCTTGCTCAGGCACGGATCAGGTAGTCCGCCTGGCCGACCCACTTGTAGCTGGTCAGCTCGGTCAGCCCCATGGGGCCACGGGCGTGCAGCATCTGGGTCGAGACCGCGACTTCCGCCCCCAGGCCAAACTGGCCGCCGTCGGTGAAGCGGGTGGAGGCGTTGACGTAGACAGCCGCAGAGCCGGCGCCGTTGACGAAGCGCTCCGCATTGGCCAGATCGTTGGTCAGGATGGCGTCGGAGTGGCCGGCGTTGTGCTCGCGCATGTGGGCCAGCGCCTCGTTGACGTCCGCCACCAGCTTGACCCCCAGGGTCAGCCCCAGCCACTCGGTGTCGAAATCTTCCGCCCCCGCCTCGCACAGGTTGTCGGCCCCTGCCAGCAGTGGCATGGCGTTGGCGGCCCCCACCAGGGTCACCTTGCGCTCGTTCATCAGGGAGACCAGCTGCGGCAGGAAGCGGGCGGCGATCCGCTCGTGGACCAGCAGGGTATCGAGGGCGTTGCAGGCGGAGGGGCGCTGCACCTTGGCGTTGTCGATGACCGCCAGGGAGCGCTCCAGATCGGCGCTCTCGTCCACGAAGATGTGGCTGATGCCAAAGCCGCCGATGATGACGGGGATGGAGCTGTTCTCCTTGCACATCTTGTGCAGCCCGGCGCCGCCGCGGGGGATGATCATGTCCACATAGCGATCGAGGCGCAGCAGCTCGCCCACCAGGGCCCGGTCAGGGTTGTCGATGTACTGCACCGCATCCCCAGGCAAGCCCGAGGCCGCCAGCGCGCGCTGGATCACCCGTACCAGCTCCAGATTGGAGTGGAAGGTCTCGCGGCCACCGCGCAAGATGCTGGCGTTGCCGGTCTTGAGGCAGAGGCTGGCGATGTCGATGGTGACGTTGGGGCGCGCCTCGTAGATGACGCCGATGACACCTATGGGCACCCGGCGGCGAGAGAGGCGCAGGCCGTTCTCCAGCACCCGGCTGTCGATTTCGGCACCGACCGGATCGTCAAGGGAGATCACCTTGCGCACGTCCGCCACTATGCCGGCGAGGCGGGCGGGGTTGAGCAGCAGGCGATCCAGCATGGCTTCCGACAGGCCGGCGTCGCGGCCTGCCGCTATATCCTTCTCGTTGGCAGCCAGGATCTGCGCACTGTGCGCCTCCAGTTCATCGGCGATGGCGGCCAGCGCGCGGTTTTTCTGCGCCGTGCTGATGGTCGCCAGCTGATAGGCGGCCTCGCGGGCCGCCTGCCCCATTTTCTCCAGACTCATAGCTTTATCCTTTGTCTCTCAACATCGGGTGCTGCCTTACAGCAGCACCATATCGTCTCTGTGGATGGCGACGGCACCATAGCCGTAACCCAGCACGGCCTCTATCTGATCCGAGTGTACGCCCCGCAGCTTCTCAAGCTCCAGATGATCGTAACGGCAGATGCCGCGGGCAAGCTCGCAGCCCTTGGGATCCAGGATCCGCACCACGTCGCCACGGACGAAGTCGCCCTTGACCGCGACTATGCCCTTGGGCAGCAGGCTGGAGCCCTTCTCCTGCATGGCGGCCACGGCCCCCTGATCCACCTGGACTTCCCCATGGGGGGGCGGGCCTGCCAGGATCCAGCTCTTGCGCCCTTCCAGCGGCGAGGCCAGCGCCGGGAACAGGGTGCCCACCCGCTCGCCGGCGGCGAGACGGCCGATCACTTCCGGGATCTGGCCGGTGGCGATCACCACGTTGACCCCGGCGCGGCGCGCCACGTCGGCGGCCTGCAGCTTGGTGGCCATGCCGCCGGTCCCGAGGCCGCTGACGCTGTCACCGGCGAGGGATCGCAGGGTGTCGTCTATGGTCTGCACCTCTTCGATGAGCTGGGCATCCGGGTTGGTGCGGGGATCCGCGGTGAAGAGCCCCTTCTGGTCGGTGAGCAGGATCAGCAGATCCGCATCGGCCAGGATGGCGGCGCGGGCGGAGAGGTTGTCGTTGTCCCCCACCTTGATCTCGGCGGTGGCCACGGCGTCGTTCTCGTTGATGACGGGGATGATGCGATGATCGAGCAGGGTGCGCAGGGTGTCGCGGGCATTGAGGTAACGCTCCCTGTCCTCCAGATCGGCGCGGGTCAGCAACATCTGGCCGATGTGCAGGCCGTAGAGATTGAACAGGTCCTGCCATACCCGGATGAGCTGGGTCTGGCCCACCGCCGCCAGCATCTGCTTGTTGGGCAGGGTCGGCGCCAGCGGAGGGTGTCCCAGGTGCTCACGTCCGGCGGCGATGGCGCCGGAGGTCACCAGAACGACACGGTGTCCGTGTCGATGCAGGGCGGCGCACTGCCTGACCAGCTCCACCATGTGAGCACGATTGAGATGGGCAGATCCCCCGGTGAGCACGCTGGTGCCCAATTTGACGACTATGGTTCTGTTTTCCATGGGAACAAAGGGTTAGAAAGGTAAGGAATCCCTTTATACCCACGGCCCTGTTACCCTGCAAGGCAATTAAGCCTCACAGCTGTCATGGCAAAGAAGGAGGCCCCGCGGATCCATGACCGCAGGGCCCGGGCGGATCAGGCCGCCGTCACGTTCAGCTCGGCGGTGACCTGCTTGGCGGGAGACAAGGTGCACTCCAGCAGGGTCAGCTTGGCGCTGATGAGTTTGTAGAAGTGGTTGAGGGTACGCTCGACCTCGGCCTGGTGCTTCTTGGGCAGCGGCTTGTTGATCCACTCCCCTTCCGCATTGTAGAAGCCGACCTGATAGTGATAGCTGAAGCTGTGGTCCTCCTGCTCCAGCACCAGCCACCAGCCCCAGAACTCCCGCTTGTCCGGCGCCGGTTTGGCGCTGACGCAGACGGACAGGCAGTCGAAGCGGTAGCGCCCCTCCTCGCACAGATCCTCGCGCAGATAGGGGCCAATGGCCGCGAATTGCCGCAGCAATCGCTTGTAGGTCACTCTTTCTGACATGCTAACCTCCCTGTTGAACAAGCCATACCATCACATGATGATGTTACATTTTTAGTTCTATATCATGTACATAAGTGTTTCTTTAGCCAATCTACCGTCTCTTTGAGCGCCTCGTCATACACCTCCAGCAGAGGCTGTTTGTCAAACACCACCGCCTTGCCATTGCGACTGGCGGAGGCCAGGGCCCGGACATCCTGCTCGGGACAAATGAAGTCACGCTTGTGGCCGATACTCAGGATGGGCACAGAGGTGCGGCTCCCCAGCAACCCCTGGGTCTTGAGGGAGAAGACCTGGCACTTGGTGCGCAGCAGATCCCACTGGGCGGCATCGGACCCCAGGCGGTTCGCCAGCCCGTCCCGCATCATGCGCGGACAGCGGGCAAACATCTCCTGATTGGTAAACACCTGATTGATGCCGGCCCCGATGCAGACCACTGTCCTGAGCTTGAAGGGCTCGATGAAGGCGAGGCGCGCCGCCACATTGCCGGCGAGGCGGAATCCCACCATGGCGATGCGCTGATGATCGACCCAAGCCACCTCGGAGAGATGGTTGAGTACCGCCTGGTGCAGGCGACTGGTGTCCTGCACCAGCGGCCAGTGCTCCGCATAGCCGGTTCCCGGCATGTCCAGCGACAGCATGCCGATGCCCTGGGGCTCGAGGCACTTGAAGTAGAAGTTGAGGAAGTCGACTTGGAGGGCGTCTATGCCACCGCTGACGATGACCAGAGGCACCGGCTTGTCGGTGGTGGGCAGGTGCAGGTAGCCCTGAATGGTCTTGCCCCGGAACGGGACCTGCAGCTCCTTGAGGGGCACCTTGAACAGCCTGCCTGCCTCGCGGTAGGCCATGTTGCAGAGCAACTGGGCCTGATCCGCCAGCTCGTCATTCTTGAGGTGGGGGTAGCTCGCGATGGAGTAGTAGCGCACCGCCTTGAGCAGATTCTTCAACGCTCCGGCGCTATCGCCCTGGCTGACCAGCTCGCGCCCGGCATTGAAATAGCGGCCAGCCAGCTGGCTCCACTCATAGATCCAGTTGCCGGGCACATAGCCCTTGATGGTATCCAGATAGCGCTCGTGGCTGCGTTCCCCCTGCCCCATGGCGATGCGGGCCAGGGTCTGCTCCACCTCCACCGGGTCCGCCCCCTGCCAGGCCCAGGTCGGCCGGCGCAGCAGGCGGTACCAATGGGGCGACAGGGCGCCATCGATGAAGCTCTCGGCCAGGGAGCTGTCTTGCTCTTCGACCGGGCTGGAGTTGGATATTTCCGAGGTTTCCAATACCTTTTTGATCCGGGTGAACAGCTTTTCCGTCAGGTTGGTATCGTCGTTTGGTTCCAAGATGGTGACTCTTCTGTCTCAAACAATGGTCCATCTTAACCACTTTTCCCCGCAGGCAGCCACATCATAAACGCATAAGGCCCCAAACAGGGGCCCTATGAAACCATCTTGCCATCGGCGCGAGCAAACCGCCCCACCACAGTCAGGGGCGGTGCGCCAAGGCAGGGGGCGATTACTCTTCGTCGCAGATCGGGTTGGCAAACTCCAGCGCCATGTCCCAGGGCTGCTCAATCCAGGTGTCCTGCGGGATGGCGACCTCGAAGTCATCCAGCAATTGTTCACCCATGGGCTTGGCGAAGATGGCGATGAACTTGGCCTTGGGGTAGAGCTCGCGGATCGCCTTGGCGGTCGTTCCTGTGTCCACCAGATCTTCCACTACCAGCCAGCCTTCACCGTCACCGGCCGTGGTGGCAGCCTTGACGACCACCAGCTCACGCTGGCTGTTGTGGTCATAGCTGGAGATGCAGAGGGTTTCTACGTTGCGAATGCCAAGTTCGCGGGCCATCAGGGCCGCAGGCACCAGGCCACCACGGCTGACCGCGATGATCCCTTTCCACTGGCTGACGGGCAGTTGACGACGGGCCAGACGGCGCGCTTCACGTTGCAGGTTATCCCACGACACATAGAATTTCTTAGGCATGCTATCGATCTCAACGAGTTATAAAGGCAATCACTTAAGACGTAAGAGTCCCGGCAGACACACGGGATCCGGTAAATTCAGGCCCCCGTTTCCTGAATTTTGCTTGCACTTTTGCGGCCTCAGGGGTGAACCCTCGGCAGCAAAAAGCAGATGCATTGAAAGCAGGACGGGCATGGCTGGCGGCCATATCGATCTAGACCCAGACCTCAGGCCAGCTGTTGGGCCGGTATGATAGCACCCTTTGCAGATAAAATGACTGGCAAACGTATGCGAAAAACAGGAAAAGTCGGCCATCTCCTGCCCGTTTGGCCTCCCCTCGGGGCCCAGTCCTCATCAACAGGGTGCTCATTCGAAGAGCAAACCTCGAATTTCGGGTAAAAAAATAGCAGGGGGAGGATGAAACCCTCACACACCTGCTGCTTCTCTGCTTTTTCTGTCAGCCTGGCTGACTGCCCGTCTTAACGACGACCGGCGTAGGGGTTCGGATAGTTGAAACCCTGGGTATAGAGAGACTGGGCGAACCAATAGGTTGAATTGCTGCCTGACATATTAAAACTCCTGATTGCTTAACAAGTTACGTACCTTTAATGCGGGTTCAGATCCTTGAACAGACACTCGGTTCCGTGGAGGCGCACTTGCTTTGCTTCGGTTCCCTGGAGGCATTCATTGTCGTCCTGACAAGTGGTTGACCCACGGCGGCTAATTTACCACCCGGCGGCGAAAAGACAATATTTTTGTGATGCGTGTCACAAACTTCATCTTCTGCTGGTACACATGGGTAAAGCAGTCATGTTCGCCATTCAGGCTCCCTTTATCAGCACAAGCAGACCGCAATTTGCGCTGATCGCTCACATTTTTGTGTGATTGACTGTATTATCGTTACCCTCTTCTGCGGCCCACCGGGCCCTGTCCATTTCCGTGCTGGTAAGGAGTCCCGACGTGGCACAGCTTAGTTCCCTGTCTCCCAAATTGATTTGGCAATTCTTCGAGCAGATCTGCTCCATTCCCCACCCCTCCAAGCACGAGGCCAAGTTGAGCGCCTGGATAGTGCAGTGGGCCCAGGGGGAAGGCCTGGCGGTCAAGCAGGACGCCGTGGGCAACATCATCATCAAGAAGCCGGCCACCCCGGGCATGGAAAACCGCAAGGCCGTGGTGCTGCAGGCCCACATCGACATGGTGCCCCAGGCCAATGCCGACACCCGGCACAACTTCACCCAGGATCCTATCGATGCCTACATCGACGGTGAATGGGTCACCGCCCGTGGCACCACCCTGGGCGCCGACAACGGCATGGGCATGGCAGGCTGCCTGGCCGTGCTGGCCGACAAGACCATCAAGCACGGCCCGCTGGAAGTGCTGCTGACCACCGACGAAGAGACCGGCATGACAGGCGCCTTCGGTCTGGAGGCGGGCTGGCTGGAGGGCGAGATCCTGCTCAACACCGACTCCGAAGAGGATGGCGAGGTCTACATGGGCTGCGCCGGCGGCGTGGATGCCAATATCCGCTTCCCGCTGGAGCTGGTTGCCGCCACTGAAGGGGAAGGTTTCGAGCTGCAGGTGAAGGGGCTGCGTGGCGGTCACTCCGGGGTCGACATTCACCGCGGCCGCGGCAACGCCAACAAGCTGCTGGTGCGTCTGCTCAAGGCCGCCGAGCCGCTGGGGGTGCGTCTGGCCGAGATAAGCGGCGGTACCCTGCGCAACGCCATCCCCCGCGAAGCCCGCGCCACCCTGCTGGTGCCCACCGCCAGCGTCAGCGAGTTCAAGGCCCTGGTTGACCGCTACGCCGGCATCTATCAGAGCGAGCTGGCCGCCACCGAGGCGAACCTGACCGTGCTGCTGAGCGGCCGGGACATGCCCGCCAAGCTGATGAGCGAATCACTCCAGACCCGCCTGCTGGATGCCCTGATGGCCTGCCCCAACGGGGTGATGCGCATGAGCGATACCATCCCGGGTGTCACCGAGACCTCCACCAACCTCGGCGTCATCAAGACCCTGGAGGGCGAAGTCTATGTGCAGTGCCTGATCCGCTCCCTCATCGACTCCGGTCGCGAGAGCGTCGAGCAGATGACTCGCTCCCTGTTCAGCCTGGCGGGTGCCAGCTGTGAATTCACCGGCGCCTACCCGGGCTGGGCACCGAACGTGGACTCCCCCGTCATGGCCCTGGTGCGAAACAGCTACCAGACCCTGTTCGGCGAGATGCCGAACGTCATGGTGATCCACGCAGGTCTCGAGTGCGGTCTGTTCAAGAGCGCCTACCCGGATTGGGACATGGTCTCCTTCGGCCCGACCATACGCGGTGCCCACTCACCGGACGAGCGGGTTCATATCCCGGCGGTCGAGCGCTTCTGGCAACTGCTGGTCCACGTGCTGGAACAGATCCCGGCCAAGTAAGCCCGGCCTCCCGAGCCACTCCATGCCCCGCCCAGTGCGGGGCATGTCATTGGGGCTGTGCCCCTCTTTTCCCTGCGTTGCCCCCTTCACTGCCCCTGCTGCTCCCCCTTGAAATCGTATCCATAAGCAACCCTGGATTTGAAAACCTTTTCCATGATTTATGTAAATTTACAACACAATAAGTTGATCGAGATCACAAAAGCCTCTAGCATCAAATTGTGACCAATGTCACAGGAAACAATAATCAACAGAGCGAAGAGGTAAGACTATGTTTGAGAACCTGGCAGTGCTGTTCCACCTGAAGGGTGCATCCAGCAAGAAAGGCACACAAGAGAAAGACACTTATGCGCCTTCGACCCGTAACTACTACTTCCGCTATGGCGCCTGATGTCGCCGGCTCGGATGTTGAAGCAACAAAAGTAGTAAAATTACAACATAACGCAATCCACACCACAGCCACCCCCTCGGGGCGCTGTCCTGCCCGGGCCAGATGTTCCACGGCCAAACCTGAACTCCAACCATGAAGATGGGGCCCACAGGCCCCATTTTTTTATTGCTCGTCCCCGACGCCAGCTTGCTGCGATACCGGCCCTGGCGAAGCGGACGCCGGCATCAAACCGCCTTTCCCAGCGCCGCCGCCTCCACCGCGGGCAAGGGGAAGTGGCAGGCTACCTGATGGGCCTCTGTGCCACAGGGCTCCAGACTCGGCGAGGTGCTGCGACACAGATCCGTGGCATAGGGGCAGCGCTGATGAACGTGGCAGCCGCTTGGCGGCGAGATGGGTGAGGGGACGTCCCCGGTCAGCAGGATGCGCTGGTTGCGCCTGCGGGGATCCGGCACCGGGATGGCCGAGATGAGCGCCTGGGTATAGGGGTGGCGCGGGCTCAGGTAAAGCTGCTGGGCCTCGGCCAGCTCGACGATCCGGCCCAGGTACATGACCGCTATCCGGTCCGAGATGTGTTTGACCACAGAGAGATCGTGGGCGATGAAGATGATGGCCAGGTTCATCTCCCGCTGCAGGGTGAGCAGCAGGTTCACTATCTGGGACTGCACCGAGACATCCAGCGCCGACACCGCCTCGTCACACACCAGCAGTTTGGGTTTGAGGGCGATGGCGCGGGCAATGCCGATGCGCTGGCGCTGACCGCCGGAAAACTCGTGAGGATAGCGATCCACCGCACTCTTGGGCAGGCCCACCTTGTCCAGCAGCTCCAGCACCCAGCCGCGTCGTTGCGCCGTGTTGCCTTTGCCGTGGATGATGAAGGGCTCTTCCAGGATCTGCCCCACCGTGTGGCGACCGTTGAGGGATTCTGCAGGATCCTGGAACACTATCTGCATCTCCTGGCGCAGGGATCGCATCTCCCCGGGTGACAACCGGGTGATGTCGCGCCCCTCGAAGCTTATCTGCCCCGCCGTGGGCTCAAACAGCTTGAGCAGGGAGCGCCCCAGGGTGGACTTGCCACAGCCGGACTCCCCCACCAGCCCCAGGGTCTCTCCCTGCTTGAGATCGAAGCTGATGCCATCCACCGCATAGACGGTGTAGGGCTTGCGCAAAAAGCCGCCACCCATCTTGAAGTGCTGCTTCAAGTCTCTTACCGACAACAAGATGCTCATCGCCGCCCCCGTCCATTCAGGTGAAGAGGCGACCTGCCGCCCTCCCTGTTGCTGAAATGCTGCTTCAAGTCTCTGACCGACAACAAGATGCTCATATGCTCAACTCCTTCCAGTGGTGGCAGGCCACCGCGTGGCGATCGCTCAGCTGCTCTGTCGCCGGGTTGGTGCCCACGCAGATCTCGGTGGCGTGGGGGCAACGGTTGGAGAAGCGGCAGCCCGCCGGCATCTCGTGCAGGGCGGGCACCTGACCCTTGATGGTCTTGAGCAAGCTCTTTGGCACGTCTTCGAGGCGCGGGATCGAGGCCATCAGACCATGAGTATAGGGATGGCGCGGGTGGTCAAACAGCTCGAGGATGTCGGCCCGCTCCACGGCGCGGCCCGCATACATCACCACCACCTCGTCGCACAGCTCGGCCACCACACCAAGGTCGTGGGTGATGAAGATGATGGCCATGCCGGTCTGGGCCTGCAGCGCCTTCATCAGATCCAGGATCTGGGCCTGGATGGTGACATCCAGCGCAGTGGTCGGCTCGTCGCAGATGAGCAAATCCGGCTCGCAGGCCAGCGCCATGGCGATCATCACCCGCTGGCGCATGCCGCCGGAGAGGTTGTGGGGATAGACCGCAAAGCGCTGGGCCGGCTCCGGGATCCCCACCTTCTGCAGCATGGCGATGGCGGCCTCCCGGCGCTCGGCCTTGCTGAAATCGGGCCTGTGCAGGCTGAACACCTCCATCAGCTGATCCCCGACCGTCTGCACCGGGTTGAGCGCCGTCATCGGCTCCTGGAAGATCATGGAGATGCGGTTGCCGCGCACCCTGTACATCTGATCCGGCGCCAGGGCGAGCAGCTCCTCCCCCTGAAAGCGGATGGAGCCGGCCACCACCTGACCGTGGGGCCTCGGCAACAGCCCCATGATGGCGAGCGAGGTGACGCTCTTGCCGCAGCCGGACTCACCGACGATCCCTAGGGTCTGGCCCGGGGCGACCTGGAAGCTGACCCCGTCGAGCACCTTGATCTTGCCGTCGTCGACGCTGAACTCCACCTCAAGATCGCGCACCTCCAGGATGGGAGCCCTGCCCTGACCGTTATCGGCGGTGAACTTCCCCCCATTGTCTCGAATATCGAGGATGGGGGCATCTGTCTCTGCCATCGTCTCCCCCTTCTCAATGATGCGCATAGGTCTTGTCGATCAGGGTGATGGGAGCGAGCGACTCACCCGCTTCCTTGGCCTTCCGGGTCTCTTCCTGCACCTTGGGATCGAGCCAGAGCAGGCCGCCGCTGCTGTGTGGGTAGCCATCCATCGGCCAGTAGAGCAGATCCGGGGTGTTACGGGTGGCGGGCACCTCCGGCAGCATCAGGTGGCGCCAGCTGCTGGCCCGCACATAGTTGAGCTGCACCCCGGGAACGAAGATGGCCAAGTCATAGATGCGCTGCTGGATCTGGCGGGAGATCCCGGCCCGCTTGGTCATGTCGAACTCGACGTTGTAGGCGTCGATCAGGGCGTCCAGCTCCTTGTCGGCCACGTTGAACAGGTTGTTGGTCTGGGGCTTGTTGGCGTTGTCGGAGTGGAACGACTCCCAGTATTGCGGGTAGAGACCGCCGCCGCCCCAGCCTAGCCAGGCCGCCTCGTGCTTCTTCTCCAGCATCACCTTGAAGCCGGTGGCGCCATCCACCAGGTTGAGCTCCAGATCCAGGCCCGCCTTCTTGGCCTCTTCCTTGAGCACGGTCAGCCGCTTGGAGTGCTCCTGGCTGGTATAGGTCAGCGCCAGGGTCAGCCGCTCCCCCTTGTCGTTTTGCAAGATGCCGTCCGGCCCCGGCTTGCTGTAGCCACCCTTGGCGAAGTACTCCCGCGCCTTGGTGATGTCATAGGCCCGCTCCGGCAGCTTGATGTCGGTGAATTCGCCAAAGCCCGAGCCGAAGGTAGTGGCCCTGTCGTAGTCGCCGTGCAGCACGGTCGCTATCATCTTGTCCAGGTTCATGGCGTGCTGGATGCCGAGGCGCACATTCACGTCCGCCAGCTTGGGGTTGCTGACGTTGAGGTGCACCCCCTGCCCCCCCTGCTTGGTGTCGGTCATCGCCATCACCTTCTGCACATACCCCTTCTTGTATTCCGGGGTGACCGCTTTTTCATGCCACCAGTTGGGCAGTATCATCTCGAAGGTGTCCAGCTCCCCCTTGAGGAAGTGGCGGAACGCGATGTTGTGATCCCGGATCACCTGCACCTTGATGCGGTCGAGGTTGAATCTGTGCTGGTTGTAGCGATCCTGCTGGGCCCACCAATCCTTCTGCTTGCTGAAGGTGATGGACTTGCCCTTCTTCACCTCGCTCATCACATAGGGGCCCGTGGTCGGCACCACAGCCCAGTTGTACTGCTTCACCCAGTTCGGCCCCATCTTGTAGTAGTGCTTCGGCTGGGGCCACAGCTCAGTGGTGTTGAGGAGATCCAGCCTGGCCTTGCGGCTGCCCGCCTTCACCAGGATGGTGTGCTCGTCGACCTTCTCCACCGCCACCACCTCTGTGGTGTAGTAGTTGTTGAACCAGGGCCCCTTGATGTCCTTGGAGCGCATCATCTCGTAGCCGAAGGTGTAGTCGTCGGCGGTGACGGGCTTGCCGTCAGACCATTTGGCGCGGGGATCCAGCTTGAAATAGACGGTCTGGCTGTCTGGCGCTATGGCCCAGTGGGTTGCCAGCGAGGGGATGGGGTTGCCGGTATTGGGGTGGAAGCTGATGAGCCTCAGCTGGTTGTCCTGGATGAAGGAGCGGAACGAGCCGTTGGAGTCGGGCCCCACGGTGCGAAACGTCAGCGGAAAGCTGTCGATGAAGAGGTTGAGGGTGCCGCCGGGCAGCGCCTTGGGGGAGGCGAAGGTGGGATCGCTGTCGTTGGTCTCCCACTTGAGATCCGCGGGCAGGCTGGCAGCCCACACCCAGGATCCGTTCACCAGCAGAAAGAGAGCACCTATCCATTTGATTTTATTGTTCATGTTTGACTTCCAGGTCATGCCCCTGCACCGGGGGCGTCTCAATTAAGGGTTGGATACCCGGGGCCCTGAGGCGGGCCCCGGATCACTGATAACGGGTAAACTTGCGCGGATCGAACGCCTCGCGGATCGCCTCGCCGATAAAGGAGACCATGATCAGCACCAGACTCACCGCCGCCACCACGGAGCTCACTATCCAGATGGCATCCAGGTTGTTGATCCCTTGCGAGAGCAGCTCCCCCCAGCTCGGGGTCGGCGGCGCCAGGCCAAAACCCAGGTAGTCCAGCGCCGTCAGGGTGGAGATGTTCCCCACCACGGCGAACGGCGCCAGGGTGACGATCATCATCAGGGTGTTGGGCAAGATGTGGTGGAAGATGATGCGCCCCGTGGTCGCCCCCTGCGCCCGCGCCGCCATCACATAGTCCCGCGCCCGCTCCTTGTAGGTGAGGGTGCGCATGTACCAGGTGATCCCCATCCAGCCGAACAGCACGTTGATCCCCACGAAGAGGCCAAAGTTCGGCTTGGCCAGGGATACCAGGATCATGATGACGTAGAGGAAGGGGACCTGGGACCAGATCTCGATGAAGCGCTGCAAGATGAGATCAAAACGCCCGCCGAGAAAGCCCATCATGCAGCCTATGGTCACCCCTATGGCATAGCTGGCCGCCAGGGCGATAAAGGCAAAGCCGATGGCGATGCGAAAGCCGTAGACCAGCCGTGCCAGCACGTCGCGACCGCTGGTGTCGGTGCCGAGGAAGTGACGTTCCGCCAGGCTGGGGGCATAGGGCGGATAGGCATCCTCCTTGAAATCCTGCTCATAGGGATTCCAGGGCACCAGAGGCAGCAGCACCCAGTTCCCCTTCCCTTCCTGCGCAAATTTGCCCTTGAGCTGGCGGTAGTTGGTCTCGTACTCGTAGTCGAGCCCGAAGTGCTGGCCCGGGATCACGTCGCCATAGGTGGGAAAGTAGAGCTCTCCCTGATAGCTCACCGCCAGCGCCCGGCTGTTGACCAGCAGCTCCGCCAGCAGGGAGATGACCACCAGGGCCGAGAAGATGACAAAGGAGTAGTAGCCGCGCTTGATGGATTTGAAGCGCTTGAGTTTTTTCAGCGTAACCGGGTTCAGGTTCATGCTCACTCTCCAAACCGTACGCGAGGGTCAACGAGGGCAACGCAGATATCGGAGACGATATTGCCGATGAGCATCAACATGGAGGTGATGGCCAGTATGCCCATGACGGTGGGGTAATCCCGCTCGACGATGGCCTCGTAGCCGAGCAGACCTATGCCGTCGATGTTGAAGATGGTCTCGATGAGGAAGGAGCCGCCGAAGAAGACGGTGAGCACCGATCCTAAGTGGCTGGCGATGGGGATCAGGCTGTTGCGCATGGCGTGATCGGTGACCGCCTTGCGAAACGGCAGCCCCTTGGCCACGGCGGTGCGCACGTAATCCGCCGACAGGTTCTCCATCAGGCTGTTCTTCATGGTCATGGTGAGGATGGCGAAATCCCCGATGGCGTAGGCGATGAGCGGCAGCAGGGCGTGGGCGAAGAGGGTGCGGACCTGATCCCAGCTGCTCTCCATGGAGTCGAAATCGTCCCCCGGGAAGCCCCCCATGGGCAGCCACTCCAGATGGAAGGCGAAGACGGTGATGAGGAAGATCCCCACCACGTAGGCGGGCAGCGCATAGGCCATGTAGATGAGCATGGAGCTGAGCGAATCGAAGCGGCTGTTGTGCCTGAGAGCCTTGGCCACCCCGAGCGGGATGGAGACGGCGTAGCTCAGCAGAAAGGTGGCCAACCCGAAGAAGGCGGTGACGGGAAGCTTGTCCTTTATCAGCTCCCACACCGGCTCGTAGTAGCGGGTCGACTCCCCGAGATCCAGCACCGCCAGCTTCTGCAGCCACTCCCAGTAGGCGACCAGCATGGGCTTGTCGAGGCCGTAAAACGCCTTGAGCTCCTCGATCTGCTCATCGGAGAGCGCTTGCGCCCCCTTGCTGCCGCTGGAGCGACCCGTCTCGTTCTGCGAGACCTGCGCCTGCAGCAACATGCGCTCGACCGGGCCGCCCGGCACGAAGCGGGTGATGGTGAAGACAAGCAGGGTGATACCGAGAAACGTCGGGATGATCAGAAGCATCCGACGCAGAAAATACGACAGCATGGTGGAACCTCGTCCTTGTTGTTCTTTTATGGTCAGTCACATCCGGTGACCGACCTATGCTTCCTGGCATTACTCACTGAATTGACTGGTATTGGCAGACAATCCCGCTCGGCCACTGTAAAAGCTCTGCAACAAAAATCAAGTAGAACTAAGCCCATCAATCGTCAGCGATGTTCGCAGCAGAACTCACCGATGTTTTTTTCCAAAAAATCCAACTTCAATATAAAAAACTGCTACGCCTTCTCATTTAACTTGTTTTTAATTATTAAAAAATTAATTACAAAGCCGTTTTAAACCCATAAAATCACAATAAAAACAAACAGATAAAATCAAACCACGCCTCATCTCATTTTACCTATTAAAGAAGAGTAAATATCCTAAGACCTTAACCTGTTCAGAAATCACCCAACCACCAAAGATAGATTTAAATACTGCAAAAATGTCATTCCACGATACAGAGCTCATGGAGACAGGCGACTTATCGATAAGTTCAAAAATAATCAATAAAATGGCAAAAGACAGATTTAACAACATATTTACATAATCGCATGCATTATTTACGGAATGAAACGCCAAAAAAATCGGCTAAATCCTGCACAGTCTTCTAATTCCCCCTGTCGTCCCCATCCTGGCCGCGCCATTTGACGTCAATCATCAAACCTTGATAAGCCTTACGCACCGCTCCAACGAGGGCGGTAATGGAAGCAAACAAAAAACAATCAGGAAGGATACTAACGATGCTTAGGAAAAGCAGACTCTCTGCTGCCGTAGCGTTTGCCTTGGCGAGCGCGGCAGTTGTGGCCACCCCTGTCCTGGCCGAAGAGGGCCAGAATGTCGAAAAACTACAGAAAATCAAGGTCACCGGCTCGCGGATCTCCCGGGTCGATGTGGAAGGCTCCACCCCTGTCGTCTCAGTGACCAAGGCCAAGATCGAACAGTCGGGTCAGCAGACCGTCGCCGATTACCTCAAACAGGCCTCTTACAACTCCTTCGGTGGCGTCTCCCCGGCTTCCGGCAGCTCCTATCAGTCCCAATCCACCGTCGGCCTGCGCGGCCTGGGGTCAGAGCGCACCCTGGTTCTGCTGAACGGCAAGCGGGTCGCCGGTTCTCCCACCATGGGTGGCACCTCCATCAACCTCAACACCATCCCCATGGCCGCCGTTGAGCGGGTCGAAGTCAACCTGGACGGCGGCTCCGCCATCTATGGTTCCGACGCCATCGGTGGTGTCATCAACGTGGTGCTCAAGGAGGGCTATGAGGGTCTGACCTTCCAGGGTCGCCTCGGCTCCCCGACCGAAGAGGGTGGCGACGAGAAGAGCGGCTCAGTCGTGGCGGGCGTCAATGGCGAGAAGGGCTCGCTGATGGCGGTCTACGAGCACGACAAGAAGGACGTCATCTACAGCCGTGATCGTGATTATCTGGCCAAGCAGGGCAACGATGCCCCCAGCGCCTACGGCCGCAACGTGGAGGGGATCACCGGCCTCGACGCCAACGGGGATCCCATCTGGAAATACGGCCCCCTGGCCGGTGCCACCAATGCGGACGGCAGTTGCAAGGAGCCCTTCATCGGCTTCGAGGGCGGCTGCAACTTCAACTACGGTCAGGTCGCGGCCACCACGGCCTCCCGCAGCCGTGACACCCTCTACGTGAACGGTCGCTACCACATCAACGACACCGTCGACTTCGTGCCGCAGATCATCGGCTCCCGGGTCGAGAGCTTCGGCCGCTTCGCCCCCGCCGCCGGCGCCTTCGCCATCGATCCGTCCAACCCGAACAACGCCCAGTTCTTCACCGACAACGGCCTGGACGCCGCCGCCACCCAGGGTCTGGGTGAAGCCGCCTACGCCTACTACCGCTTCAGCAACGTCGGTCCCCGTGACAACTATGTCACCGACATGACCGGCAGCCTGAACCTCGGCTTCGAGGGCACTGTCACCACAGAATCCGTGGGCGACATGCAGTGGAACGCCGGTTACATGTACTCCAAGACCGACAACAAGGAGAACGGCACAGGTTACGTGCTGCAATCCGCCGCCCAGCAGGCCATCGCCGACGGCAAGTTCGTCGGAGGCGAGTTCGATCCCAAGAGCACTGCCGCCATGGCCGCCGACACCAGCCGCCGCTCTACCATGGACTTCTACCAGTGGTACGCCGGTGTCCAGTGGGACATGGGTGAGCTGCCGGCCGGTCCGGTCAGCTGGTATGCGGGCGCCGAGTACAACGACTGGGTCTATGCCGACAAGTACGATGCCCAGTCCGAGGCCGGCAACATCATAGGCTCCTCCGGCAACTCCTCCGGCGGGGTGCGCGACGTCACCGCCGCCTACATCGAGTCCCTGGTGCCCATCACGGATCAGATCGAGCTGAACCTGGCCGGTCGCTTCGATGACTACAGCGACTTCGGCAGCGCCTTCTCCCCCAAGGCGAGCCTGCGTTACCAGCCGCTGGACAACCTGATGCTACGCACCTCCTGGTCCCGCTCGTTCCGCGCCCCCAGCCTGAGCGATCTCTACGCGGCTGACTCCTTCTCGGCCGACTGGGCCAAGGACTATGTCTACTGCGAGGCCAACGGCATCTCGGCGGCGGACTGCCCGAACCGCCAGTACGACACCACCCGTACCTCCAACGAGGAGCTGAAGGAAGAGACGGCGGACACCTGGAACTTCGGGGTGGCCTACAGCCCGCTGGATGACCTGAACCTCTCCCTGGACTACTACACCATCAAGATCGAGGACGTGATCCAGCTGAACTCCCTGCAGTCCGTCATCTATGACGAGCTGAACAACGGCGGCTCCAGCAACATCACCCGCAACAGCCAGGGCAAGATCAGCGGTGCCATCGCCCCCATGGTCAACCTGGGGACCCTGAACACCAGCGGTCTGGATCTCAAGCTGGATTACCGCTACGACCTGAACTCCGCCACCATCCGCTATGACCTCGGCGGCACCTACATCCTGGAGTACAAGGAAGGTTTGTATGCCGGTGGCCCCGTCATCGACAAGATTGGCCAGAACGGTCTGCCGCAGATGCGCTTCAGCTCCGGTGTGGGTGTCAACGTGCCCCAGTGGTGGAACATGGATACCTATCTGAGCGCGAACTACATCGACTCCCAGAGCCAGGACTACATCGCCGACACCGGCGAGGAAGTTGGCCACATCGCGTCCCAGACCACCTGGAACCTGAACGTCGGCGTGGATGCGCCCTGGAACGGCAAGATCCAGGTCGGGGTGAAGAACATGTTCAACGCGGGCCCGTCCCTCGAGAGCGATGGCTTCACCTATGACGAGGAGCTCTACGGCATCGACGGCCGCATCTACTACCTCGACTACGCACAGAAGTTCTGATCCACCAGGAAAGTGACGAGCCGGCCCCCTCGGGCCGGCTCTGCCCCATGCCCCAAGGAAGTCACGGAGATAGGGTAATCCTATGAAAAAAAGGACAATTACAATGAAGAAAGCGCTCCTCGGCAGCCTGGTTTCGGCTGCCCTGCTGACCAGCTTCAATCTGAGTGCCGCCTCTGCCGGTCAGGCAGTGGACGCTCAAGCCGCCACCGACAATGCCTCCAAAGTCTCCCAGCAGAAGATCGACAGCTACGCCGAGTCTGCCGAATCCGCCCTGGCCCAGTACAAGGCCGCCCTGCGCCAGGTCGACAGCCTGCGCAGCTACAACGAGCAAGTGGGCAAGATGGTCGACTCCCAGAGTGCCGAGCTGGCCTCGATGCAGCGCCAGATAGCCCAGATCGATCAGACCAGCACCGAGGTGGTGCCCCTGATGCTCAAGATGATCGACTCCCTCGATCAGTTCGTCGCCCTGGACCTGCCGTTCCAGAAGGTCGAGCGGGAGGACCGCGTGGCGGCCCTGACCGACCTGATGAACCGGGCCGATGTCACCATTTCCGAGAAGTACCGCAAGATCCTGGAGGCCTACCAGATCGAGGAGGGCTTCAGCCGCACCATAGAGGCCTACAAGGCCAGTCTGGACAAGGATGGCAGCGAGAAAACCTACGAGTTCCTGCGTGTCGGCCGCATCGCCCTGCTTTACCAGTCCCCGGATGGTAACGAGACAGGCATGTGGAACAAGAAGACTCGTCAGTGGGAAGCCTTGCCCCAGGAGTATCGCAGTGCAGTCGAACAGGGCTTGCGTATCGCCAAGAAGCAGGCACCGCCCGCGCTCATCAAGCTGCCGGTTCAAACTGCGGAGAAAGCATCATGAAAGGAATCAAACTCGCCATTGCCTCCCTGATCGCGGGAGCCACCCTGATCACCCTGCCGGTGACCGCAGCCGAAAAACCGGTGGATCTCAACGCCCTGCTGAACCAGGTCAAGGCCGCCAGCACCAGCGAATCCCAGCTCAACAAGGAGCGGGAGGCCCGCTTCCTGGCTGACAAGAACGAGCAAGGGGCCCTGCTGGCCAAGGCCAAGGCGGAGCTCGCCGCCGAAACTGCCAAGGGCGAACAGCTCAAGGCCACCTTCGATGCCAACGACAAGCAGCTCACCGAGCTGACCGAGACCCTGCGCCAGCGCTCCGGCAACATGGGCGAGATGTTCGGCGTGCTGCGCCAGTTCGCCGGCGAGTTCAAGGGGATCTTCAACGCCTCCGCCCGCCGGGTCGAACACCCGGAGCAGGCGGCCCTGCTGACCCGTTTGGCGGAGAGCAAGGAGCTCCCCTCCAGCGACGATCTGACCGCCTTCTGGACCACCACCCTCGGCCGCATGGTGGACGGTGGCAAGGTGAGCCAGATCCCGGCGACCGTGGTCTACGGCGAGGGCAACCAGGCCGAGAAGACGGTGACCCAGATAGGCGAGTTCAATACCGTCTCCGAGGGCAAGTACCTCACCTTCGTGCCTGAGACCGGCAAGTTCGAGCAGCTCTCCCGTCAGCCCGAGAACGCCGTGCTGGAGCCCGTCGCCAAGTTTGAACAGGGCAACGGCGCCGTCGAGCCCATCTTTATCGACCCGTCCCGCGGGGTGATCCTCTCCCTGCTGGTGCAGTCGCCGACCCTCAAGGAGCGCATCGATCAGGGTGGTTCCGTGGGTTACGTGATCCTGGCGCTGGGGGTCATAGGTACCCTGCTGGCCATCTTCTGCGGCCTGCGTCTGTCGATGATCGGCAGCGCCATGCGCAAGCAGCTGAAATCCGAGCAGATCGTCAAGGGCAATCCCATCGGCGAGATGCTGGGGGCCTATCAGTCCCACCGCGGTGACAACATCGAGGATCTGGAATCCAAGCTCGACGAGATCATTCTGCGCAACGTGCCCAAGTTCGAGAAGGGCATCAGCATCATCAAGCTGATCGCCTCTGTGGCGCCGCTGCTGGGTCTGCTCGGTACAGTCGTGGGGATGATAGCCACCTTCCAGGCCATCACCTTGTTCGGTACCGGCGATCCCAAGCTGATGGCGGGCGGCATCTCCGAGGCCCTGGTCACCACCATGCAGGGTCTGGTGGTCGCCGTGCCCATGCTGTTCCTCTACACCATAGTGCAGACCCAGAGCCGTCGTCTCATCCAGGTGCTGGAAGAGCAGAGCGCCGGTTTCGTCGCCCGTTATCAGGAACGTCTGCACGCCGCCAAAGCCGCAGCCTAAGGAGTCACCCATGTGGTTCTGGTTGATTGAAGAAGTCGAGTCGGTCCGCCGGTTTCTGGGATTGGGGGGCGACGTGCTGGTCGCCCTGTTCTTCCTGACCCTGATGATGTGGGCCCTGCTGCTGGAGCGCTGGTTCTACTTCATGGCGGTCTACCCCAAACAGGTGAAGCAGACCAAGGCGACCTGGCTGGCCCGCAGCGATCACCTCTCCTGGTCCGCCAGGCAGATCCGCCGCGAGCTGGTCTCCCGGGTCGCCATGGCGGTGGACAAGGGGATGCCGGTCATCAAGGTGCTGATCGCCCTCTGTCCGCTGATGGGGCTGCTCGGCACAGTAGTAGGCATGGTGCAGGTGTTTGACACCCTGGCCATCACCGGCACCGGCTCCCCCAGGGCGATGGCCTCGGGGATTTCCAAGGCGACGGTACCGACCATGGCGGGCATGATTGCCGCCCTTTCCGGCCTGTTTTTTGTCAACCAGCTCGATCACAAGGCCAAGTTGGCGGTGCAGAAGCTGGAAGACAACCTGAAACACGGCTGATGCAGGATGCACATCCCCGGCAGGCTCAGGCCCGCCGGGGCACAGAACAAGCAAGGAGTTTCTGCTATGAGAAAACGTTACAGCGACAGCGGTGCCGATGAGGCGGCTATCGATTTGACCCCCATGCTGGACATAGTGTTCATCATGCTGATCTTCTTCATCGTCACCACCTCCTTCGTCAAGGAGTCCGGTGTCGAGATCAACCGTCCCAGTGCCAGCACGGCCGAGACGGTGAAGAAGGGCAATATCATGGTCGCGGTGCGCGAAAACGGTCAGGTCTGGGTCGACAAGCGGGTGGTCGAGGTGGGGGCGGTACGCGCCAACATCGAGCGGCTGCGGGCGGAGAACCCGGAGAGCGCCGTGGTGATCCAGGCCGATACCGAGTCCCGTTCCGGGCTGGTGGTCCAGGTCATGGATCAGATCCGCATGGCCGGTGTCCAGAACATCTCCATCGCGGCGAGCAAGAGCAGCTGATGCCGGAGCGAGCACCATGAGATACCTGATAGCGATAGCGGTCTCCTGTGTGGTGGTGTTCTTCCTGTTTCTGGGAATGAACAAGCTCATCACACCGGATCACCGGGAGCTGACGGAGAGAGAAGACGTCACCATGACCGACTTCATTCGCCTCAAGCCCCAGGAGACCCTGCAAGAGAAACAACGGGAACTGCCCAAACCGCCGCCCCCGAACCGCCCGCCGCCCCCACCCGAGATGGAGGTAGCGAGCACGGACAGGCCCAAGATGGACAGTGCCCCCATGGACATGCCCAAGCTCGACATCCCGGTCAACATCGGCGGCGGCAACGCCCTGGGTGCCTACAGCACCGGCGGCGGCGGTGGCGGCATGGGCGGCAACAACGGCGCCATGCCCATGGCGACCTTCGAGCCCATGATGCCCCGCAAGGCGGCGCTGGCCGGTCTCGCCTCCGGCAAGGTACTGGTGGAGTTCACCGTCACCGAGCGCGGCACCGTCAGCAACATCCGGATCGTCAAGGAAGAGCCCCGCAGCTACGACCTCGGCAAGGAGGCGCGCAAGACCATTGCCAAGTGGACCTTCAAGCCGGCCATGGTGGACGGCAAGCCCCAGGCAAGCCGCATGCAGCAAGAGATCGAGTTCGCGGTCAACTAAGGAAGGTGGCGATGAAAAAGTTACATACCCTGATCCTCGCCCCGGTGGCCATGGCGGTACTGCTCAGTACCGCCGGCTGGGCCGCCGAGCAACCCGCCCTGTCTGATCGCGCCTACCGCGCGGTCAACAAGGCCCAGGCGTTGATCACCGAAAAGAAATACGGCGAGGCCAATGCCAAGCTGCAGGAGGCGCTGTCCGGCGCAGGCGAGCGGGTCTACGACAAGGGGGTCATTTTGCAGACCCTGGGCTTCGTGGCCGCCCAGCAGGAAAAATACAGCCAGGCGACCAGATACTTCGCCGATGCCATCGCCACCGGCGGCCTGCCGCAGCCGGTGGCCCAGCAGGTGCGCTACAACCTGGCCCAGCTCTATATGGCGGAGGGGAACTTCAAGGGCTCCATCAGCACCATGAATGAGTGGTTTGCGAACCTCGGCAAGGACGAAAAGCCGACCCCGCACGCCTACATCACCCTGGCCAACGCCCATGTGCAGCTCAAGCAGTACCGGGAGGCCATACCGGCGGTGGATCAGGCGATCAAGCTCTCCGCGGGCAAGGCGCCGGAGTCCTGGTATCTGCTGAAGATGGCGGCCCACTACGAGCTGAAACAGTACAAGCCGGCCACCGAGGTGCTGACCGCCCTGGTGGACAAGTACCCGGAGAAGAAGAAGTACTGGACCCAGCTCTCCGCCATGCACATGCAGGCGGGCAACGATGCCAAGGCCCTGGCGGCGCTGGAAGGCGCCTACAACCTCGGCATGCTGACCGAGGCGACCGAGTTGCAGCGGCTCGCCAACTACCTGGCCTTCGCCGGTATTCCCCACCGCGCCGCCCGCGTGATGGAGAAGGCGATGAAGGAGGGGACCATCGAGAGCAGCGCGGCCAACTACAAGACGCTGGCCAACTACTGGCATCAGGCCAAGGAGCTGGATCCGGCCATCGACACCCTGGCCAAGTCCTATCAGCTGGCCCCCAGTGCCGAGCTGCAGCTGAAGATGGCGCGCATGATGATCCAGAGCAAGCGCTACAAGGATCTTGTAGCCCTGGCCGCCAAGCCCGCCGCCAATGCCAGCGGCGAGCAGCGGGCGGATCTGAAGTTCCTGACCGGGGTCGCCTACTTCGAGCAGCAAAAGCCGAAGGAGGCGCTCAGCGCCTTCACCCAGGCCGCCCAGAATGGCAACGTCAGTGGTCGCGCCTCCCCCTGGATCAGCTTCCTGAAGGAGCAACAGGGCGGCGCCGTCACTCAATAAACCGGTACGCCATGGGCAGGCATCTGCCCATGGCGACTGCCCATCCACAAGGGGGTCAGCCCCGCAGCTTGCCTGGTGGCAATTGGCCGCTCTTCGGAGCGGTCTTTTTTATGGTCCCCTCCCCCGGTTGTCACGAGCTCCCTTCCTTGTATGAGGCGCAAAAAAATCCGGAGCCTGGGCTCCGGATTGGGTCATTGCCTTTATAGGGGGCTGCCCCCTCACAAGGTCATCAGTAATTGCATACCAGCTTCCAGCTGCCATCGCCCGCTCTGAGCTCGCTGCTGGTACAGCAGCCGGGACAACTCAGTAGTTGCACACCAGCTTCCAGCTGCCATCGCCCGCCTTGGGCTCGCTGCTGGTCCACCAGTTGGCCTGCCACACCGCCTTGCCGTTGGTCATGCGGTCGTTGCCATTGGCGTGATCCCCGCGCGGCCAGGTCGGATAGGCATTGTAGTCCGCCGGGTTGACGTTCTGGCTGGCGCAGCTGGTGCCACCGCTGCCGCCGTCACCACCACTGCTGCCTCCCAGCACCGCCTCGGCCAGGGCCGGGAAGTCGGACTTCAGGCCTATGGTCTGGCTGCCGGCAATCAGGCGCATGCCGCTCGGCACGCCGGCGGCCGGCAGGTAGTAGGTCATGGCCACTTCCACCTCGGTGCCCGGCGCCCAGGCCTTCCAGGCCGGCAGCGTCAGGGCCACCTTGTGGAAGTCCTTCTCATTGGCGATGCCGTCGGAGTTCTGGTTGCCGCCGCTCTCCACCACCTTCAGCCCCATGCCGCTCTGGTCGGTGATGGTGTCGGAGGTGGAGGTGGGCATCAGGAACTCGATGCGGGTGCCGCCCGGTATGGTCTGGGTCGACTTGTTGGTGAGCTTGAGGGTCGGGTTGATCGGGTAGTTGGAGTCCCCTTCCTTGAAGCCGGAGAGGCTCACGCCGATGTCGAGCTGGGCGGCCGGGGCCGGCAGATCGTTCTGCTTCAGGGCCGCCTTGTCGGCCTTGCTGAACTTCTCGTAGGCGAGGCTGGTGAGGGTGCTGCCCATCACGTACTCGTTCTTCGCGGCATCGAAGTCATAGTCTCCCGCCATCTCCCAGAACATGACGCCCCCCAGGCCCCGCTTGACTATGTAGTCGAGCTTGTGACCCATGGACTCTTCATCTTCGGTGGAGAGGAACACCTTCTTCTGCTCGTTCCACAGCCAGGGCGCATGGGCCTTGTCGTCGTAGTAACGCACGTACTGGCCTTGCATCACGTGGGCCGGGTTGTTGGGATCCAGACCCCAGGCCTGGCCGTAGCTCGGCAATGTGGTGATGCCGAGGCTGGCCGCGTGCTCCAGGTTCTTGGCATGCCACATGGGCACGGCGCCGCCGCCTATCTCCTTGCCGTTCTTGTCCAGATCATGCCAGATGTTGTCGATGCCGACCGCCCCGTTGCCGCAGGGGATGGTGCTGCCCCCTGTGCCCGGCTGGCAATCGCTCTGGCTCGGCAGCGCCGCCTTGCCCCCCAGGCCGTGGGTGCCACCGGTGACCCCCTGCCAGCCACGGGTGTAGTAAGGCACCCCTATGTTGATCTTGCCCGCCGCCAGGGCGCCGCGGAAGTAGTGGGCCGCCCAGGCGGAGTTGAGATAGCCGATGCCACCAAACTGGGCCTGGGTGTAGACACCCCACTGGGACAGCTCGGGATCCGCCTTGTTGTCGAACAGGGCGGCGTTGTGGCCGACGAAGTGGTTCCAGGCACCGTGGAAGTCATAGGTCATCAGGTTGACGTAGTCGAGGTACTGGGTGACCTGGAAGTTTTCCATGCCGCGCAGCAGGTAGGCCGAGGCCGGCGAGGCGATGGTCAGCATGTACTTGCGACCGTCCTCGGTCCCGGCGCTGTCGAGCTTGTTGCGCAGGGTCTTCATCAGCACTTCATAGTTCGCAAACAGCTTGCCGCGACACTGGTTAGAGAGCGGGAAGTCATTGGGGTTGCCCGCATCCTTCATGGAGGTGGGGTACTCGTAGTCGATGTCCACCCCATCGAAGCCGTACTGGCGGATGAAGCCCACCGCCGAGTCGGCGAAGGCGTTGATGCCGGCGGTGTTGACCGAGCAGTCGCCCTTGGTGGTGGCGGCGTAGAAGCCGCGGGTATCGGCCCAGCCCCCCACGGAGATCAGGGTCTTCACGTCCGGGTACTGCTTCTTGTACTTGGACAGCAGGTTGAAGTGGCCCTGATAGGCGAACTCGGGATCCATCTCGGCGCCCGGCACCCCGTCCCAGGTCAGCTTGGTGGCGGCGTCATCCACCTTGATGAGGTGGCTCTGCTCGTCTACCGCCGCGAAGGCGTAGTTGATGTGGGTGATCTTGTCCCAGGGGATGTCGCCCACCAGGTAGGCGGGCAAGCCGTTCTTGCCGGTACGCCAGGAGGTGAAATAACCGATGACGCGGCGGCCATGGTCATCCCCCATGCACTCGCTGCCGTCGGCGCGATAGATCTGGCGCACGTCGCAGGAGAGGTTGCCGCCGGTGGGGGGCAGGGCAGCCTCTTCCACCTGCACGTCCACCTGGGCTGACTCGCCAGAGAGACTTGCCTTGTCGGTCGCCACCAGCTTGAGACCGGTCAGCCCCTTGTTCTGGGGCGTCCAGCTCAGTTGCCAGGGGGCGCTGCTGTCTTCGCCCACCTTCTGGCCATTCACGAAGAGCTCGACCTTGGCGACGTCGTCATTGGCGTCGGTCACATTGCCGCTCACGGTGAGGGCGCGGCCCAGGGTCACCCTGGCACCGGCGGCGGGGCTGGCGATGCTCGCCTTGGGCGCCTCGGGCGCCACCACGGCGGCGACCTTGAAGCTCGAATCCGCCTCGCTCAGCACCTTGCCGTCTTTATCCAGCACCCGTGCCTTGAGGGCGTGATTGCCCACGCCGGCGGCCGGCCAGCTGGCACTCCAGGGGGTGGCCGTGGCCGTGGCGACCAGGGTGCCGTCGATGAGGTACTCCACCCGGGTGAGCGCCGTGACCGGGCCGTTCAGGGTCACCGCCAGGGCCAGGCTGGCCCCTTCGCTGACGCTGGCACCCACGGCGGGGGAGCCGATGGCGACCACCATGGCAGGCGGCGGCACCTCGCCGCCATAGGGTTTCCAGGCATCGGCCCAGACGGCGCCGACCCCGGGGGCATAGTGGTAGGGCGACGCGCCGCACCAGCCGGAGTAAGGGAATTCCTTGCATTCATAGAGGGCGCCGGCGTTGCTGACGATGTCGCCAGCCTTGTAGGCGGTGCCGGCCTGATAAGCGGGGTAAGCGGCCTGCGCCCAGGCAGGGACGGCCGCAAGGGCGACCAGCATGGCGAGCCTGCTGGGCCTCAAGATCTGTTGCATATTGTTATCATCCTTGTTTTGTCTTGGCTTTTAAGACCGGGAAAAGCGCAATCGCAACAGGGAACACGGGAGCGACAACAGGCCATGGACGGGCCACAAACCCTCAAGTCACCCTGGGTAACCCCGCTGTCTGGCCCGCTTGGGGCAGATCGGAGGCTTTGCGTCCCGGCATCACTGCCGGTTTGCCCTTTGCCTGGGTTCCGTGAGGAACGGCTCGAGTATAGGAAGCAAGTGGCAACCGCTCAATCTTTATTCTCTAAGGAAAATATGTGAATGCCGGCCGGCTCACACTTCCCCTCAATCGACCAACTAAAAATTAAGTCATCAATATCAATCTGTTAGCCACGTCAAAAAAACGGACTCAGCCTCTTTTGTCTCCCCATAATGTGCGTTGCCTCACTGGTCAGAGCTGCCAGAAATGTGACAATGCGCGCCCTTGGCCAAAGCGCCAAGGCTATGGAAACACTGGCAAAAATAAAAAAAGGAATACCCATGAAAGGAAGACCTACCCTGCTGTCCCTGGCCGTGGGGCTCGCCCTCGCGTCCCCGTCTCTCCATGCCGCCGGCTTCAGCTGCCCGGCCGACAGCGCCCTCACCCCCATCCCCGCCATCCAGGGCAGCGGCGACAAGAGCCCCCTCGTCCCGGCCCATCTGTTCGAAAGCCCCGGGACTGTCAAGGTCAAGGCCCTGGTCTCCGCCCTCGGCGAGAGCCTGAACAGAGGCTTCTATCTGCAGGATCTGCAGGGGGACGGCAACCCCGAGACGTCGGACGGCATCTTCGTCTACCTCAATGACAAGCAGTTCGCCAGCAAGTACCCGGGCATCCAGCCGGGGGCTCTGGTCTGTCTGGAGGCCAGGGTCGAGGAGTTCTACGGTCACACCCAGCTCAAGCCCCTGGTTGACGGCAACGCCCCGCGCCTGGCGGTGCTGGCCCAGGGCGACGCCCCGGCCGCCACGGCGCTGCGGGTGCAGGAAGGGGAAACCCTGGCCCGGGCCCTGGAGCGCCACGAGGGGATGCGGGTGCGCCTCGATGAGGGCAGCGAGCTCAAGGTAAGCCGCAACTTCAGCTACGACTATGCCGCCAAGCGCAACAACCTGGTGCTCGCCCACGGCGCCCCGCTGATGAAGCCGACCCAGCTCCATGTGGCGGGCAGCCCAGAGGCCGTGGCGCTGGCCGAGGCCAACGCCGGCAACCGCGTCTTCCTCGAATCGGACTTCAAGGCCGCCAACGGCAAGCTCCCCTGGCTGCCGGCCTGGGAGCCGGAGCAGGGCTATCTGCGCATCGGTGATGCCCCGGTCAATCTGGAGGCCATGGTGGGCTACAGCTATGACGAATACCGCCTGATCGTGCCCAAGGAGCAGCGCATCACCGCGGGGGATCTGCTGCGCACCGATGAGAACGACCGCCAGGGCGCACCGGCCCGCGCCCATGGCACCGACCTGCGGATCGGCAGCTTCAACGTGCTCAACTACTTCACCAGCCACTCCAGTGTGGGGGGCGCCCTCAACGTGCTCTGCGCGGATCAGGCGGATGCGGACAGCGCCAAGGGCTGCAACCGCGGCGCCAAGAGCCTGGAGGATTTCCAGTTGCAGCGCGCCAAGATCGTCAACGCCATCACCGAGATGGACGCAGACCTCCTCGGCCTGATGGAGATGGAGAACAACGGCTTCGACGAGCACGCAGCCCTGCACGATCTGGTGGAAAGCCTCAACGCCCGCCAGAAAGAGGCGAGCAAGCACTACGCCTTCGTCACCCTGCCCAAGGCCCTGCTCACCAAGGAGCGCTTCTTTGGCGGCGACGCCATCATGGTGGCCATCATCTATCGCCCCGCCCTGCTCGCTCCGAGCGGGGATGCCGAGGTCATCCCCCTGCCTGAGCAGCGCTACACCACGGGCGGCATCGCCAGGAGCGCCGGTCAGCGGGACTCCCTGGTGCAGCGCTTCACCGTGGCGGACAGCAACGCCCCCCTGACTCTGGTGGTCAACCACCTGAAATCCAAGGGATCGGGCTGCTACGAGAACGGGGATGGCAAGACGGAGCCTGCGGATCTGCAGGGCAAGTGCACCGAGTTTCGGGTGAGCGCCGCCAGGGTGCTGGGGGAGGCGGTGAGCAAGATGCCGGGCCAGGTGCTGCTGGTGGGGGACTTCAACTCCTACGCCAAGGAGGATCCCATCCGGGTGCTGACCGACTATGCGCCGGTCGCGGGGGAGCGCCAGATCCGCTCCGCTTTCCACACCTACATCGGCGATAAGCCCTATGAGCAGATGGGCCAGGCGGTGGGCAAGGGTTACGGCCTGGTGGATCTGAACGTCAAGTTCAACCAGGAGAAGGCCATCTCCTACAGCTACGAGGCCGAGCTCGGCACCCTGGACTACGCCCTCGCCAACCCTGCGCTGGCGAGCAAGGTGGTGGCGGTGGCCGACTGGCACATCAACTCCTTCGAGAGCAACCTGTTCGAATATGGCGGCGCCTTCACCGACGATCTGATCAAGTCTGACAACCCCTTCAGCGCCTCCGACCACGACCCCGTCATCGTCGACCTAAAGCTCAAGGAAGCGAGCAAGGGGGGTGGCGGCGCCATGGGGGCACTGCTGCTGGCGCTGTTGCCGCTGGCCTGGCGGCGTCGGCACTCGTCATGATCCGCGCTGAATAACGAAAAAAGCCCGCGACAGCCGCGGGCTTTTTCATTTTGGTCATTTGATTTGTAAATGAAGAGGCAGTTATCATGAAAAAAATAAATGCCTGAACAAACAAAAAGGCCACCGCGATAACGGTGGCCTTAAGTGTTTGGTGGAGCTACGCGGGATCGAACCGCGGACCTCTTGCATGCCATGCAAGCGCTCTCCCAGCTGAGCTATAACCCCAAGTTGTGGCGAATCAAGGTCAAGACCTTCACTCTGAATTTGGTGGAGCTACGCGGGATCGAACCGCGGACCTCTTGCATGCCATGCAAGCGCTCTCCCAGCTGAGCTATAGCCCCAAATTCTTTCTTTATTAGACAACGGGTTCTGGCGGCCTGTTGCCCTGATTCTGGTATTCAAATATCAAATAGTGGTGGAGCTACGCGGGATCGAACCGCGGACCTCTTGCATGCCATGCAAGCGCTCTCCCAGCTGAGCTATAACCCCACAAAGGTCGGCCTGGGTGATACACACCGCACTGCCCTGGGTACTGCATTTCAATCAGGAACCTGGTGGAGCTACGCGGGATCGAACCGCGGACCTCTTGCATGCCATGCAAGCGCTCTCCCAGCTGAGCTATAACCCCTTGGATTCCAGATTGTTCGAGGAGAATTTGGTGGAGCTACGCGGGATCGAACCGCGGACCTCTTGCATGCCATGCAAGCGCTCTCCCAGCTGAGCTATAACCCCAACTCACCTCGGCGCCACCAAAGTTATCTCTGGCAACGGAGGCGCATGATAGGCATCACCCGCTTTGCTGTCAACCCAAAATTTTCGCTGGTTGAAGCGTTTAGTCAAAATTCAGGCAGTTAGCTGTTTTTACCGCCAACTGCGTCGCTATGTCGCTGTTTTATGTCATGAATCTGAGCGCCGCACAAAAGCAAAGGACCCCCTTGCGGGAGTCCTTTTTCAAGCAATGGCAGAGGCTTATTCGGCCGCCATCCGCGCTTCGATATAGGCCAGGGCGCGATCGATGCGAGCCAGCACCCGCTCCTTGCCCACCAGCGCCATCACGGCGTCTATGGCAGGAGATTGACCCAGGCCGGTGAGCCTGAATTACTCGGCCGCCATGCGCGCTTCGATATAGGCCAGGGCGCGATCGATGCGAGCGAGAACACGCTCCTTGCCCACCAGCGCCATCACGGCGTCGATGCCGGGGGACTGACCCAGACCGGTGACGGCCACGCGCAGCGGCATGCCGACCTTGCCCATGCCCTGACCCAGCTCGGCGGCAGTGGCTTCAATCAGCTCGTGCAGCGCTTCGGTGGTCCAGCTATCCAGTGCAGCCAGCTTGGCCTTGGCCAGGGTCAGCGGCTCGGCTGCGACGCCACGCAGATGCTTCTTGGCAGCCGCTTCGTCGATGGCCTCAAAATCTTCGAACAGGTAGCGGCTCTGGGCGGCCATCTCTACCAGGGTGTTGCAGCGTTCGGCCAGCAGGGTGACAACCTCTGGCAGTGATGGGCCATTGCTGGTATCGATCTTCTGGTTTTCCATGTGCCAGGCCAGGTGCTTGGCCACATAGGCCGGATCCAGGCTGCGCATGTAGTGGTTGTTGAGCCACAGCAGCTTGTCGGTGTTGAAGGCGGAGGCGGACTTGGAGATGGCATCCAGGCTGAACAGCTTGATCATCTCGTCCAGGGTGAAGATCTCCTGATCGCCGTGGGACCAGCCCAGACGCACCAGATAGTTCAGCAGGGCTTCCGGCAGGTAGCCGTCGTCCCGGTACTGCATCACGGAGACCGCACCGTGGCGCTTGGAGAGCTTGGCGCCGTCGTCACCCAGGATCATGGAGACGTGGGCAAATTCCGGCACGGGCGCGTTCAGGGCCTTGTAGATGTTGATCTGGCGCGGGGTGTTGTTGATGTGGTCTTCGCCACGCACCACGTGGGTGATCTCCATGTCCCAGTCATCGACCACCACGCAGAAGTTGTAGGTCGGCGCGCCGTCGGTGCGGCGGATGATGAGATCGTCGAGCTCGGTGTTGGCGAACTCGATGCGGCCACGGACGTGGTCATCGAACACCACTGAGCCTTCGGTCGGGTTGCGGAAGCGGATGACGTGGGGCGCATCGGCCGGATGATCATGAGCGTGGTCGCGGCACTTGCCGTCATAGCGGGGCTTCTCGCCGCTCGCCATCTGGCCTTCGCGCAGCGCTTCCAGACGCTCCTTGGAGCAGAAGCACTTGTAGGCACGGCCATCGGCCAGCATCTCGTCGATGATGGCGTTGTAGCGATCGAAGCGCTTGGTCTGGTAGTAGGGGCCCTCATCCCAGTTCAGCTCCAGCCATTCCATGCCCTCAATGATGGCGTCGATCGCCTCCTGAGTGGAACGTTCCAGGTCGGTATCCTCGATACGCAGCACGAACTCGCCGCCCTGGCTCTTTGCGAACAACCAGGAATAGAGTGCGGTACGGGCACCGCCGACATGCAGAAAGCCGGTCGGGCTGGGAGCAAAACGGGTTTTGACTTTCATCTTTAAGCCTTGTGTAGAGGGCCTTGGGCCAATGCGTTAGAAAAAACCGTCGCATTTTAGCACTCAGAATCACGGATGGGAAAACCATGCAATAGCCGGGGCCTAAACAGGTCTTGATTTGGCCGGGGCACCGTTCTTTGAGAGGGATCGCAAAACCTCCCATCATTTTCCGCTTTGCTGGGCAACATTGCTGGAGGAATCTCCCGCCATGCCGATAATTCATACAACTTTCTACGTACAAGGAACACGAGATGCAGTTTCGCTCTATCCAGAATCGCATCCTGGTACTGGCGGGGGTCGCCATGACCACCGCCCTGGTCATCCTGATCCTGCTCAACCAATACTCGAGCAAGCAGTCCCAGCAACTGACCATCAGCTCGAGTCGCGCGGCCCTGCAGCAGGAGGCCTGGCAGAAGGTGAGTGCCAACGCCCGCGCCGAGGCCGCCACCATCACCCAGTTGCTGCAAAAGGGACTCTCCTATACCCAGCAGATGGCCAGCGTCTTCGCCCAACAGCAAGGGGGCAAGCTGCCGCTGGATCGCCAGCAGGCCACGGATCTGCTCAAGGCGCAGCTCGGCCTGGAACCCCAGCTCTACGGCGCCTTCGCGGGCTTCGAGCCGAACGGCTTCGACGGCCAGGACAGCGCCTTCGCAGGCCAGAGCGCCCTTGGCAGCGATGACAAGGGGCGCTTTGTCCCCTACTTCTATCGCGACAAGGAGAACATTGGCTCGGATCTGCTGCTCTCCATCGAGAAGAGCGACCCGGACGAATTCGGCAATCCGGCCAACGACTACTACGCCTGCCCGAAACGGGAGGGGCGCTCCTGCCTCATCGATCCCTTCAAGGTGGACATCAACGGCCAGCAGGTGCTGGTGAGCACCATCACCACCCCCATACTGGTGGGTGGCCAGTTCAAGGGCGTCGCGGCCCTGGATCTGGCGGTGGACTCCATCAGCCGCCAGGCCCAGTCTCTCAACAGCAACATCTATGACGGCAAGGGAGAGACCCTGATCGTCAGCGCCGCCGGCGTCATCACCGGCACCAGCGGGGACCCCAGCCTGCTCGGCAGCCGTGCCGACAAGCTGCTGGGCGACGACTGGCAGCAATACCTCAAGCCCGAGCTGCAGCGCCAGGAGCTCGACGAGGCGTTTCGCATCTCTGTGCCCATCGCGGTGCCGGGCATGGCCCGCAACTGGGCCATCATAGTCACCCTGCCCTACCAGGTGGTGCTGGCGGGGGCCGACGAGCTGGAGAGCCAGCTCACCGAGATGAACCGGGCCGCCATGACCCAGCAGCTCATCGGTGCCCTCATCGTGCTGGTGCTGGCCCTGGCCACCATGCTGGTGATCGCCCGCAGCATCACGGGCCCCATCCGCCAGATGGTCAGCCTGGTGGATGACATCGCCGATGGCGAGGGGGATCTCACCAAGCGCCTGAACACCCGAGCCCAGGACGAGCTGGGAGCTCTGGCCCGCGGCATCAACCGCTTCATCGACAAGTTGCAGGTGCTGCTCGGAGATGTGCAGAAAACCGCAAGCGAAGTCCATCGTCATGCCGGGGATACCGACCGCATCGCCGGCCAGACCGACAGCAACCTGCAGCACCATCAGGCGGAGATGGAGCAGATGCTGACCGCGGTGCAGGAGATGTCCTATGTCAGTCAGGAGGTGGCCACCCACGCCAACAACACCGCCGACTCTGCCAAGCAGGCGCAGGGCGCTGCGGATCAGGGCAAGGTGCGCTTCCAACAGGTGATCCAGTCCATGCACAAGGTGGCGGCCGAGGCGGGCAAGGGGGCCGAGGTGGTCGAGGGGCTGGCCCACGACAGCGAGCAGATCACCAGCATACTCACCGTCATCCAGGGCATCGCCGATCAGACCAACCTACTGGCGCTGAACGCCGCCATCGAGGCGGCCCGGGCCGGCGAGCAGGGGCGCGGCTTTGCGGTGGTGGCGGACGAGGTACGCAAGCTGGCGGGCAACACCCAGCAGGCGGTGCAAAACACCCAGGAGCTGATCGAGAAGATCCGCCACAGCTCGGCCAATGCGGTCAACGCCATCCAGCAGAGCCAGCAGCTGACCCATCAGGCGGTAGGTGAGGCCGATCTGGCGGAGGCGGCCCTCGACAGCATCTTCCAGGCCATCGCCACCATCAACGACATGACCTATCAGATAGCCTCCGCCGCCGAGGAGCAGAGCTCGGTTTCCGAGACGGTCTCAGGCAACCTGTCAAAAACCAACGCACTGGCCAACGACATCGCCCTGGATGCCACCAATACGGCGAAAGCCAGCCAGGCCTTGCGCCAGGCGGCCGAGCGTTTGCAGCAGTTGCTGGGGCAATTTCGTCTCAGCTGATAATTTTCATGCTCAGGGCTCTCCCCCTCGGGGGCGAGTCCGTTTACCATAGGCACTATATTTGCCTGATGGCAGGCAATGTAGTGAGAGGTAAATGCCGTGCCCACCCCGGACCGTCGCCCACGTGGCCATAACAGACGAGCCCAGCAGCGTCGCCAAGACGAATCACAAGGAACCCTGCTCCATCGTATCAATGCAGCGACCCTGCCCCTGCGTCAACGCCTCGGTCAGGGCATGAGCGGCCTTGGTCAGCGCAACAAGGAACCCAGAACCAGTTCATTCAAGCTGGCGAGCCCGCTGCCGCGCAAGCACACCATTGGTCTGCTGGTGCTGGTGCCTCTCTGGCTGTTGCTGCTGGCCTGGGAACCCGCCCCCGCAGCCCCCAAGGCGGCTCCTTCCGGTTCGCTCGCCGTGCCGCTGGCCGTGCCGACCCAGGCACTGACCGTGGGCAACGGGGCCGCAAGCAGTGCGCCGGCTGCGGCCAAACCGGTCGAGGAGAAGGTCGATGGCACCTGGCTGCAGCACGAGGTGCAGGCTGGCGAGACCCTTTACTCCATCTGGCGCAAGTTTGAATTGCCTGGGGCCGAGCTGAGCCGCCTGATCGCCATAGAGGGGCCGGACAGGCCGCTGACCCGGCTGCAATCGGGCAAGTCGGTGTTCATCCTGGTGGACACAGGACGCCGCATCCAGCGGGTCGAGATCCGCTCCTTCGGTCAGGCAAACTACCGCTACGACCGACAGGGTGAAGGGTTCGCCCTCAAGGAATAAAAAAACGGGAGGCCATGGCCTCCCGTTTTTTTGACCAAAAGCATGAAACAAGCCGCTGACTTCCCAATACTTTTAGCTCGCTCAAAAAATGAAAAGTGCCAAATTGACAAGGGATCGGGCTCCAGTACAATCGATTGTGCTTTAGACAGGGATTGTACTGCATGCCACTGGAACACATCGACGTAGTCAGTCATGGGTAGGCCCCTGCATTCTAGGCAAATGCTGCCCAACAAGGCGTTAGTTTCATTTTGTTATAGATAGGACTTACCACATGTCTGACATTCGCACCGGCCAAGTAAAATGGTTCAACGAAACCAAGGGTTTTGGCTTCATCGAGCAATCCCAGGGACCGGACGTTTTCGTTCACTTCTCCTCCATCCAGAGCACTGGTTTCAAGACCCTGGCTGAAGGTCAAAAAGTCCAGTTCACCGTGACCCAGGGCAAGAAAGGCCCGCAGGCTGAGAACGTGACTCTGCTCTAAGCCGCACCCGTGAACTCGCAGGAGGAGCCAAGGCCCCTCCTATTTTTTTGTCTGCCATTCCCCGCCCCGTATCAGGCGAGCTCTTCGCCGCCCTGACCTGCCTCCCCCCTCTCCCAAGCCACCTACGCTCAGCTGCCGCCGCCATAGTCCATGGACCGAGGGCAATGACGGGAAACCGGCACAGGTGCTGACAAGCGGATATGAAAAAGCATCGCGGCGCGATACGGAATCTATTCGAATGGGGATAAGAAAAAGAATGAACGACTAGGACTACGAAGAGAGATTGGAGCGGGAAACGAGACTCGAACTCGCGACCCCAGCCTTGGCAAGCGTGGATCATGCTCTACCAACTGGATGTGGCAGTGATTGTGCTGAGAAATTGGATTCGTGAACTTGGAGGAGAGAGATTGAATTCGAAGGACTCGAAGAGAGATTGGAGCGGGAAACGAGACTCGAACTCGCGACCCCGACCTTGGCAAGGTCGTGCTCTACCAACTGAGCTATTCCCGCAACAGGATGTCTTCTGCAAGTGATTGGAGCGGGAAACGAGACTCGAACTCGCGACCCCGACCTTGGCAAGGTCGTGCTCTACCAACTGAGCTATTCCCGCATCGGAATAATCATCTGCAGTAGCTAACTAATACGTATTGGAGCGGGAAACGAGACTCGAACTCGCGACCCCGACCTTGGCAAGGTCGTGCTCTACCAACTGAGCTATTCCCGCAACAGGATGTCTTCTGCAAGTGATTTGGAGCGGGAAACGAGACTCGAACTCGCGACCCCGACCTTGGCAAGGTCGTGCTCTACCAACTGAGCTATTCCCGCATCGGAATAATCATCTGCAGTAGCTTACTAATACGTATTGGAGCGGGAAACGAGACTCGAACTCGCGACCCCGACCTTGGCAAGGTCGTGCTCTACCAACTGAGCTATTCCCGCTACATGTGTCTTGAGGCTGTGCTGATGATTGGAGCGGGAAACGAGACTCGAACTCGCGACCCCGACCTTGGCAAGGTCGTGCTCTACCAACTGAGCTATTCCCGCATCGGAATATCATCTGCAAACTTTTGGAGCGGGAAACGAGACTCGAACTCGCGACCCCGACCTTGGCAAGGTCGTGCTCTACCAACTGAGCTATTCCCGCAACTGCCTTAAAACGGCCGTACAGCATTTGGTTGCTTGCGCTACTGTACGGGAGCCGAATTATAAGAGCAGTCATTCCAATTGCAAGGGCTTTTTTGTCACTGTGCAGCCGTTCGCTCAAAAGCTGGCCGAACTGCCGATTTTAGCAACCGGGCGACGGCAACCCCTTGCCGGGGACTCAGATTTTGAAGACGTGGCTGCGGTAGAACTGCAGTTCGGCGATGGACTCGCGGATGTCGTCCAGCGCCTGGTGGGAACCGCTCTTGGTGAACTTTTCCAGCAGCTCCGGCTGCCAGCGGCGCACCAGCTCCTTGATGGTGCTGACGTCGACGTTGCGGTAGTGGAAGAAGGCTTCCAGCTCCCCCATGTGCTTGACCATGAAGCGGCGATCCTGGCCAATGCTGTTGCCGCACAGGGGGCTGGTGCGCTCCGGCACCCACTGACGGATGAACTCGAGGGTTTCGGCCACGGCGCGGGCTTCGTCGTGCTCGCTCGCCTTGACCCGGGCCACCAGCCCGCTCTTGGTGTGGGTGTTGACGTTCCACTCGTCCATCTTGGCCAGCTCTTCATCGCTCTGGTGAATGGCGATGACGGGCCCTTGTGCCAGCACGTTCAGATCCTTGTCGGTGATGATGGTGGCAATCTCCAGAACCACGTTCTCTTCGGGGTCCAGCCCCGTCATCTCCATGTCGATCCATACCAGGTTCTGCGCGCTGACTGTCATGATTGCTCTCTCTATTGGGAGGAATGGCGGAATTTTGCCAATTTGCATGTATCATACTGGCTTTGGATCTGTTCATAAACTGGCGAATCGAGTGGCAAAGAAAGCAAAACTCAATCTGGGTCAGCAGAGGCGCGTTCAGGCCAACCGCGAGCGGCGGCTGCAAAAAGATCACACCACTGTGGTGGATGACACCCTGTTTGGCCCGGCCATCGAAGGGGTGGTGATCAGCCGCTTCGGCCAGCATGCGGACGTGGAAGCCGTCGACGGCACCATACACCGCAGCAACCTGAGGCGCAGCAGCATCAACAGCCTGGTGTGCGGTGACAAGGTGGTGTGGCGTCCCGGCCTCAATGCCGCGACCGCCGGGGTCATCGAGGCGGTGCATCCCCGTCACTCCGTGCTGACCAGGCCGGACTTCTACGACGGGGTCAAACCCATCGCCGCCAATATCGACCAGATAGTCATCGTCTCGGCGGTGATGCCCGAGTTCTCCACCAACATAGTCGACCGCTACCTGGTGGCCGCCGAGGATGTGGAGATCGCCCCCCTCATCGTGCTGAACAAGGTCGACATGCTGGACGAGGCGGCCCACACCCGGGTCGAGGGCCAGCTCGCCGCCTACCGCAAGCTCGGCTACCCGGTGATCCTGGTGAGCTGCGAGAGCGGCGAAGGGCTCGATGAGCTGAAAGCCGCCCTGACCGACAAGATCAGCATCTTCGTCGGCCAGTCCGGGGTGGGCAAGTCGTCCCTCACCAACGCCCTGATGCCGGGGCTCGGCGTGCTCACCGGCGAGATCTCCGAAAACTCGGGGCTGGGCACCCACACCACCACCACGGCGCGGCTCTATCACTTCCCGAGCGGCGGCGATCTCATCGACTCCCCCGGGATCCGCGAGTTCGCCCTCTGGCACCTGGAAGCCGATCGCATCACCTGGTGTTTCGTGGAGTTTCGCGACTACCTCGGCAGTTGCAAGTTCCGTGACTGCACCCACAAGGACGATCCCGGCTGCGCCCTGCGGGCGGCGGTCAGCAGTGGCGCCATCAGCCCTGACCGCTTCCACAACTATCACCGCATCCTGGAAACCATGCAGGAAGCCCGCCACGGTCGGCAACAAGCCCGGCTGTGACCCAATCAACCTCCCTCTTTTTAGAAAGAGCAGATGAAGATCATGAGCATCACTGACAACCTGAAAATTGCCGGTCAATACTGCCTGCCCAAACACGCCATCTCCCGCCTGGTCGGCAAGCTTGCCGCCGCCGAGGCTGGCAACCTCACCACCCGGGTGATCGAGGCCTTTATCAAGCAGTACGGCGTCGACATGAGCGAAGCGCTGCACGAAGATCCGGCCCACTACGCGAGCTTCAACGCCTTCTTCACCCGCGAGCTCAAGCCGGGGATCCGCCCCCTGGTCGAGGATGCCATGACCCTGGCCCTGCCGGTGGACGGCACCGTCAGCCAGCTCGGCCCCATCCATCAGGGCCGCATCATCCAGGCCAAGGGCCACGACTACAGCGCCCGCGAGCTGCTGGGCGGCTTCGAGGATCTGGTGGCGCCATTCAAGGATGGGGACTTTGCCACCATCTATCTGGCGCCCAAGGATTATCACCGCATCCACATGCCGCTGGACGGCGTGCTGGAGAGCATGGTGTTCGTGCCGGGGGATCTCTTCTCCGTCAACCCGCTCACCGCCGAGAACGTGCCCAACCTGTTCGCCCGCAACGAGCGGGTGGTTGCCACCTTCCGCACCCCCCACGGCCCCATGGCGCTGGTGCTGGTTGGCGCCACTATCGTCGCCAGCATCGAGACCATCTGGGCCGGCAACATAGCGCCGACCAGACAGAAGGAAGTGGTGCGCTGGGATTACACTGGCGACCAGGCCATCACCCTGCAAAAGGGCGCCGAGATGGGCCTGTTCAAGCTCGGCAGCACCGTGGTCTGCCTGTTTGGCCCGGGCATGCTGGCCGGTTTCGAACCCCACCTGGCCAACGGCGTCACCACCCGCATGGGTCAGCCCTTTGCCAAGCTGGCGGAGCAGGCATGAGTGACCAGTCCAAGCCTGCTAGCTCGCAGAAAAACAACCCGCTGCACGGGCTGACCCTGGAGGCGATCGTCACCGCCCTGGTCGAGCACTACGGCTGGGAACAACTGGGGCAGCAGATCAACATCCGCTGCTTCACCGACGATCCCAGCGTCAAGTCCAGCCTGAAGTTCCTGCGCAAGACCCCCTGGGCGCGAGAGAAGGTAGAGAGTCTCTATCTCTACGTGCAACGCAAACAGGCCAAACAGAAGGAAGACCCCAGTGGCGTTTAAGATTACCTACACCTACAAGAAGCAGGCCAAAGAGATAGGCTACGCCAACGACAAGTTCAACAGCATCTATGACGCCATTGCCGCGGCCGAGGGGCTGGATCTCTCCAGCTTCCACGCCATGGAGGCCCAGCTGGCCCAGGTGTGCCGCCGCGACAAGAAGAGCGTGAAGGACTACAGGGAGAACTACTTCAAGGAGCTGGGCTTCTCCAACGTCGTGATCGAGCGGGACACTCTCGAAGACAAGCAGGAGTGAGCATGCGAACCCTGACTCTGATGGCCGCCTCCCTGCTGCTGGCGGCCTGCAGCACCCAGCCTCCCCAGCTGGTCGGCAACGATCAGGATGCCCACGGCTGCCGTGCCAGCGCCGGTTACCAGTGGTCCCCCCTGCTCGGCCAGTGCGTACGCCTGTTCGAACAGGGGGTGCGCCTGCAATCCCTCGAGGCCACCGAGACCGGCAGCGCCTTCGTGCTGTTCAACGCCGATCAGAGCAAGGCCGAGCTGACCCTGCCAAGCGGCGAGCTGATCCCCCTTGAGCGCCAGGGCGAGGAAGGGAACTGGTCCTGGCAGGGAGGAGCCTACCAGCTCTTCCCCTGGAAGGGTTATGTACTCAAGTCCGGCGAGCGGGCGCTGTTTCACGGTGACAGCGCGCTCTAAACGGCAACCGCTGCCAGTACGACATAACCCCCGGCCCAGCCGGGGGTTATGTTTTTGGCCCAGAGCCGGTTCGGGCTCAAGGCGCTCGCGACCCAAAACAAAAACCCCGTTGCAGGCAACGGGGTTTTCATGCTGTTCGGCAGGGCGGGATCAGTTGCCCAGGGTGGCGAACAGGCTCTGCTCCAGGCTGCCGCGGGAGACGCAGACCGGTGTGATGGAGGGAGCCAGCACGCGCTCGCCGGAGGATTCGACGAAGTAGAGCTGGGTGTTGCCCTTGACGTTGACGGTCGCCACGCTGTTGTTGCCGCTCTGGGTGATGATCAGGTTGATCTGCAGATTGGGGTTGCCCAGTGCGACCTTGGAACCCATGGTGCCGCAATCCAGCCACTCCAGCCCCTCGGCCGCGTTTTCGACGTTGGCGGTCATCAGACCTGAGCCGCGCTGGCTGTTCTCGATGTTCAGACCGTGATCGCCAAACCACTTCTCGGCGCGGGCCCACACCAGATCCACCGGAATTGCCATCTCCTGAGTGTTGTTGGTCGCCTTGGCAACCGGCGGAGTATAGCGGTACTGCTCGCCACCATTGTTGTCACTGGCACAACCCACCATCAACAGGGCCAGGGCGCCCCCCATTATCTTCTTCATGCTGCTTCTCTCGTCCATAAGGCCATAGGCCAACCGGCGGCTATTATGGCGATCACGACACAGACTGTCAGCAGGGATCCACATAAATGGCGGATTCTTAACCCAAGCTTTACAAAACTGACCTGTTATCATAGATTTGCTCGAAGTCTCCCCCGTGAGTGCTCACGTGAATTCTTCACTCTCCCTGGCGCTGCTGCAGCAGATCATCGACCAGTTACCCATGAATATCTTCTGCCGGGATACGGCCGGACGGTACCTGTTTGCCAACAAGGCCTTCGCCCGGGAGGCAGGACTGTTGCAGCCGAGCGACCTCATCGGCAAGACGGACGCCGAGATGCCCTGGGGCGATCTGTTCCGCGAGGAGGACGGGCGCCTGCTGGCCGAGGGCAAACCCCTGCTGCACCAGCAATTGCACTGCCACGGCGGCGCCGGCGCCAACTGGATGGAGATCCACAAGGTGTCGCTCTATGACGAGCAGGGCGACCCCCTCGCCCTCTTCGCCATGGTCAGCGCCATCGACCAGCGCAAGGAGCTGGAGCAGACCTTCCGCCAGCAACAGCTGCTGCAACGCCGCCTGCTGGATGCCATCCCGGATCTCATCCGCCTCGAAGATCACCAGGGCGTACTCATCGACTGCAATCAGGCCTTCCTCGACTTCATGGGCCTGACAGCAAGCGACGCCCTGGGTCGGCGAGTGCCCCCTCGTCTGCCCGTCGAACAGACCCTGGGACAGGGGGAATATTGCGTGGTGGATGCCCAGGGCAAGGGCCGCCACCTGGAGGTCACCCGGGTCGAAGTGCCGGACGACGAGGGCAACTCCCTCGGCATTCTCACCCTGAGCCGTGACATCACAGGGCTGCGCACCACCCAGGCCCAGTTGCAACAGGAGCAGCACTACGACAGCCTGACCGGCCTGCTCAAGCTTTCACACTTCCTGCAGACCAGCCGCCACCTCGGCGCCCGCAAGGCCAGCCTGCTGCTGGTGGATCTGCAACATTTTCGCGAGATCAACGATCGCTTCGGCATCCGGGTCGCCGACCGCCTGCTCAGCCAGGTGGCGCGCCGCCTGCAACGCCTGGCGCCGCCCCAGTCCCTGCTCTGCCGGGTCGCCGCCGATGACTTCGCCCTGCTGCTGCCGGAGCTCCCCCTCTCCCTGGATGAGTGGAGCCGCAACCTGCAACAGGAGCTGATGGCCCCCTACCAGGTCGAGGAGCACAGGATCCAGATCCCGGTCTTCCTCGGCATCGCCCACGGCAAGGCCAAGGAGGCCGAGCGCCTGCTGAGCCACGCGGAAGCCGCTCTGGCCCAGGGCAAGCGCCAGCAGCAGCACTGCACCCTGTTCGACCCCGAGCTGGACGCCAAGCTCAAGCGCCGTCAGCACATCGCCGCCCAGCTGCCGCTGGCCATCAAGTCGGCCGAGCTGACCGCCGTCTACCAGCCCATCATCTGCACCCACAGCAACCGACTGCACGGGGCCGAGCTGCTCTGCCGCTGGCCTCATCCTGAGTTCGGCATGATCTCCCCCGACGAGTTCATTCCCCTGGCGGAAGAGTTGGGCCTCATCGGCCAGCTCGGCCAGCTGATGCTGGAGCTGGGTTGTGCCCAGCTGGCCCACTGGCAGGTGGCGGCCCCGGATCTGGTGCTCTCCATCAACCTGTCACCGCTGCAGTTCCGCGATCCCGAACTCTGCCCGCAGATCTTCGACTGCATCGAGCGCCACGGGCTGGCCCCCTGGCAGCTGGAGCTGGAGATCACCGAAGGGGTGCTGATGGAGAATGCCGACGAGATAGAGAGCAACCTCGCCTGCCTCATCGAGGCGGGCTTCCAGCTCGCCATCGACGACTTCGGCACAGGTTACTGCTCCCTCGCCTACCTGCCCAGGCTGCAGGTGGCCACCCTCAAGCTCGACAGGAGCTTCACCCAGGGGCTGGCCAGCAACCAGGCCACCACCGCCATAGTGCGCTCCGTCATCGGGCTCGGCCATGAACTCGGTATCAGGATCACCGCCGAAGGGGTGGAAACCGTGGAGCAGCAGGCCTGGCTGGCACAGGCGGGCTGCGATCGCCTGCAGGGTTACCTGTTCAGCCGCCCCCTGCCCCCCGCCGAGTTTGCCCGCAGCTACCAGTTGCCCGACTGACTCGCGCACAGCAAAAAGGCCACCGAGGTGGCCTTTTTATTATCTGTCGAGGGCAAGGGCAACATCTTCTCGATGCGCTGACGAGTACACCTTACTCCTGGAAGTAGGTGCCCCAACCGTCGTAGTCCACGCCGTACTTTTCCAGGATAGGCAGCATCTTCTCGATGTCGGCCACTATGGTCTCGATATCCAGCTTGCACTCCACTGTGGCATCGAAGCAGAAGATGGTGGCGCCGTCGTCCAGCTCCATCTCCTCGGCATCTGTCACTTCAAAACCGGCCTTGAACAGGTCGACCGCCGCCTTCTCCAGCAGATCGAAGTCCTGGCAGGCAAAGTGGTGCTCAATCTCGTAGTCCAGACTCGGGTTGCTGCCATCGGCCAGCAGCTCGTTGACAATGGCGGTGGTCTCGTCGCGCCACTCTTGCATGTTGATACTCATATAAACCCCAGGCGGTATTGGATGGATGTCAGCCCCTGCTGGCAGGCACGCTGCGGCCGCGTCGGCCCGGGTCGCCGCCAGGGGGATGGTTGCGGCAAAGCATACCCGCAGAGCGCAACGGGCTCAATGCGGCGAACCAAGATAACTGCCTTGCCCGCTCCCCACCAAAGGGGGGTGTCCGTAAAAAGGTCAAAAAGTGCAATAACCCGCCTTTGACAGGCACAGCCCCCTCCGGCTTGAGGCAAGCAAGACAGATTGCAGGCTCTTTGGGCATCGGTATTTCCCACCCTGGAGGTGCCGATGACAGAGGGTCAGCCCGGGAGCATGACAGAGCTCGCTTGAATGACACCCCCTCAGATGCAAGGCGCCCGCTCATCGGCTCGCCCCTATGATGGGCCTGGGTCATGGTCGTCACTGAGTCATGACGCCCGTCCAGGGGGAATCCGCCCCCCCCTTTTGCCCGGGTTGCCCATGAAAACGGCACGACAGGGCGGAAAAACGGATGAAACAGGGCTGATTGTTCGGTTATCGAGCGAACGATGCCACAATCTGCCCCCGGCGGTTGACACCTCGGCGCAGAAAGGGTTTAATGCGCGCCGTTGCCCAGATAGCTCAGTCGGTAGAGCAGGGGATTGAAAATCCCCGTGTCGGCGGTTCGATTCCGTCTCTGGGCACCAATAATTCCTCCTTAGTTCAGTCGGTAGAACGGCGGACTGTTAATCCGTATGTCGCTGGTTCAAGTCCAGCAGGAGGAGCCAAATTCGAAAGGCCCGCTCATCTGAGCGGGCCTTTCTGCATCTCCCCTTCCCGAAATGTCATCCCCTAATAGCGATTCTCGTCACCGTGCCAGACATGACCGGCAGAACATGCCCGGGCGACCTCGTGACAAGGATCATCGGCATGAGAGCGAAAGAAGTGCTGATCTTGTTGCAGCAGGAGCGAACTCATCGAGTGGCTGATACCGGCCAGAGCCTCGCCAGCGGTCAATCCTGCAACCCGGTGATCTGTGGCCAAATGAGCCAGTACCCTTTCACGACTATTCATGATCGCCTCCCTCTGTGGATCCCGTCGTAAATTGACCATAGCAGCAGGTATCAGACTACCGCAAACCCACGCCAGCAAAGGGCTCCAGGCCGGTCCACCCCTGCCGAAAAAGGGAGACAAATGAAGAGGCCCACCCTGTCGGGTGGGCCTTTCATGACTGCTAGCCGCCGTTACAGGCCGCCAGCAACAGGGTCGCCCCGCAGGTGGCGCTGAATACCAGCAACCCTGCCTGCAGCACGCCCTCAGGATCCGTCTCTTTTCTTCTCTTTCTGAACCTTATCCATCGCGGCTTCATCGAGCCCACCTCATCCTGTTGTGTCCAGCTCCCCTGCCCTCCTCGGCAGGCCGCTCATCTTGATCCCGGTTCAGCTCAAGGTCAATCGGTCCGCAACAATAAAGCGGCCGGGCGCTCGGGAGAGAGCCTCGTCATGGGTCCGCCCAATATCGGGAAAACCGGCGTGACCCGTCTGCCAGCCGGGGCTATGATGAGGCCGATGATTTCCGATCCCAGGGAGACCCCAGATGAGCAGCCCCTTGCACTATGTGCTGGATGGCATCCATTGCGAGCCACACTTCTTCACCGTGCCCCTCAACCACCAGAAACCGGATGACGAGGAGAGCATCACCCTGTTTGGCCGCATCCTCTGTCGCCAGGACAGGCTGGATGACGAGCTGCCCTGGCTGCTCTATCTGCAGGGAGGGCCGGGCTTTGGCGCGCCGCGCCCGACCGCGAGCAGCGGCTGGATCAAACGGGCCCTGCAGGAGTTTCGGGTGCTGCTGCTCGATCAGCGCGGCACCGGCCACTCCACCCCCATCAGCGCCGAAGCGCTGGCAGGGCTCACCCCGGGGGAGCAGGCAGACTACCTCAGCCATTTTCGCGCCGACAGCATAGTGCGGGACGCCGAATACATTCGCGAGATCTTGAGCCCGGATCGACCCTGGAGCCTGCTTGGTCAGAGCTTCGGCGGCTTTTGCAGCCTCACCTATCTCTCCCTGTTCCCGGACAGCCTGCACGAGGTCTACCTCACCGGCGGCGTGGCCCCCCTGGGTCGCAGCGCGGACGAGGTCTACCGCGCCACCTACCAGAGGGTGGCGGACAAGAACCGCGCCTTCTTCGCCCGCTTCCCCCATGCCCAGGCCATCGCCAACCGACTGGCGACCCACCTGCACCGCCACGATGTGCGCCTGCCCAACGGCCAGCGGCTGACGGTGGAGCAGTTGCAGCAGCAGGGGCTGGATCTCGGCGCCAGCGGCGCCTTCGAGGAGCTCTACTACCTGCTGGAAGACGCCTTCATCGGCGAGCGGATCAACCCCGCCTTCCTCTACAAGATGCAGACCATGCAGCCGTTCAACACCAATCCGGTGTTCGCCATTTTGCACGAGTCCATCTATTGCGAGGGGAGCGCCAGCAACTGGGCGGCCGAGCGGGTCAGGGGGGAGTTTCCGGCCTTGGCCTGGGCGCCCGGCAAGGACTTCGCCTTCACCGGCGAGATGATCTTCCCCTGGATGTTCGAGCAATTCCGCGAGTTGATGCCGCTCAAGGAGGCCGCCCACCTGCTGGCCAAGAAGGCCGATTGGGGCCCCCTCTACGACCCGGTGCAACTGGCTAAGAACCCCGTGCCGGTCGCCTGCGCCGTCTATGCCGAAGACATGTACGTGGAGTTCGACTACAGCCGCGATACCCTCAGGGGCCTTGGCAACAGCCGCGCCTGGATCACCAACGAGTACGAGCACAACGGCCTGAGAGTCGACGGCGAGCAGATCCTGGACAGGCTCATCCGCATGAATCGGGGCTGCTGATCCCGCTCGGGCGACGAGCCCGCCATAAAAAGAATATCGAGGGCGGCCCATGAGCCGCCCCGCCCTGTCGGAAGCAACACAAAACAACAAGGACACCCTTTGGATCATCCGGAAACCTCGGCCGGCTGGCTGAGCCGCCTCTTCTATCACTGGACGGGCCCGCTGCAACGCAAGGGGCTGACCGAGCCCCAGGTCGGTCTCGACGATCTCTACCCCCTGCTGCCGGAAGACAGGCGCGACGCACGGGCCGATGCCTTCCTCGCGCTCACCGCCGCTGCGCCGGTGCGCCCCTGGCCCATCATGGCCTTTATCTGGCGCCACTACCGTCGCCGCATCGGCCTGCTCACCCTGCTGCAGCTGATCGGCATGCTGGCCACCCTGGCCAGCCCCTGGCTGCTCAACCACAGCATGACCCAGCTCGGCACTGGGGCCAGCACCGGCCACAAGCTGCTGCTCGCCTTCGCCCTGTTTGCCTCTGTGCTGGCCGCCGGCATGCTGGCGGAGCACTCGTTGCAACTGGCGCTCAAGATGCACGTCCCCATTCGCCGTCTGCTGGCCGAATCCCTGCTCGCCAAGGTGATGAAGCTCGGTGGCAAGAGCTTCGACGACCGCGCCGGCGGCCGGGTACAGAACCTCATCAACCGGGACGTGTGGGACATCACCTGGATATTGGCAGATCCCGCCATGCCGCTCACCATGGCGCTGCAACTGGCGGGCACCATAGCCCTGCTGGTGTGGCAAGTGGGCAGCGCCGGTCTGGTGGGCTTTGCTGTGCTCACCCTGCTGCTGCTGCTCTCCACCCGGGTGGTGCGCCGCATGAACCAGCAGGAGCAGCAGCTCAAGCGCCAGCAGGACGAGCGCAACGGCATACTGGCGGAATACATCAAGAAGCTGCGGCTGGTGCGCCAGAACGGGCTCGGTGCCTTCTTCACCCGGGCGGCCAACGCCAAGCGCCAGCAGGAGCTGGGCGTGCTCGGCCGGGTGCTCAAGCTCGATGCCATCAACAGCTTCCTGATGATGAGCACCCCGCTGCTGGTGACGCTCGCCACCTTCACCACCTATCTGGCCTCGGGCCAGAGCCTGACTCTGCCCCAGGTGTTCACCACCATAGCCCTGTTCGCGGTGCTGCGGATCCCCATGATGCGGCTGCCTTACCTCATCCGCACCCTGATCAACTTCAATACCGGCTTCAACCGGCTGTGCGAGTTCTTGAATGGCCCGGAGCAGCATCGGGATCTCGGCGATCCCAGCCTGCCCGTCGGCAGCCTGCGCCTCGATGCGGTCACCGCCCTGCACCAACAAAAACCTGTGTTGCAGGGGGTCAGTCTGCACATCGAGCCGGGGGAGCTGGTGGGGATCACGGGGGCGACCGGGGCGGGCAAGAGCTGCCTGCTGCACCTGGTCGCCGGTTTTGACAACGGCTTTGAGGGGGCTATCCGCCGCAACGGCCGGGTGGCGCACCTCGGCCACAAACCCTGGCTGATGAACGACAGCATCCGCAACAACATTCTGTTCGGCCAACCCTGGCACGAGGCACGCTACCACTGGGTGCTCGGTGCCTGCGCCCTCACCACGGATCTGGGGCTGCTGAGCCACGGGGATCAGACCCTGGTGGGTGAGCTCGGCACCCGCCTCTCCGGCGGTCAGCAGCAGCGGGTCGCCCTGGCCCGGGCGCTCTATGCAGAGGCCGATCTCCTGCTGCTGGACAACCCCTTGTCTGCGCTGGATCCCATGGTCTCGGCCCAGGTGCTGGAGCAGGGGCTCGCCTTCAAGCCGGGGCCGACCCGGCTGCTGGTGAGCCACGACCCGGATGTGCTGGCCCACTGCGATAGGGTGATCCGCATCGAGCAGGGCCGACTGGTGGAGTTAGGCGCCCACCAGCTGGCGGATCTCATCCAGCACCCGCAGCCCACTCCTCCGGTCCCCCCCCAGGAGGCGGATCAGTTCAGCGAAGAAAAAGTGGTGGAGGGCAAGGTGGACTGGGGGCTGTTTGGCTTCATGTGGCAGCGCCTGGCCGCCCCCGGCGTCATCCTGATCGCCCTGCTGCTCACCCTGGGTCAGGAGGGGCTGCGCATCGCCTCGGATCTCTGGCTCGGCGGCAAGGCCGAGGTGATCGATGTGAACACCCTGCTCGGCATCTATGTGCTGCTGGGGGCGGGATCGCTGGTCTGCATCATGGTGGTGCGGGTCATCAACTACAAACTCGGCCTCAAGCTGGCCTGGACCCTGTTCGACGGCATGCTGGGCCGCATCAGCCGCGCCCCCATGGCCTTCTTCGACAAGGTGCCCCAGGGGCGCATCCTCAACCGCTTCGACCGGGATCTCGGGGAGGCCCAGGAGGTGCTGCTGTCCATGCTGATGGGACTGTTCGGCATGCTGGTCTCTGTGGCTCTGCAGGTGGTGGTCATCGGCATCAACATTCCCCTGCTGCTGCTCATCGCCCCTCTGGTGGGCTGGGCGCTCTACGTGCTGCAACGGCGCTACCGGGCGGTACAGCTCAAGCTGCGGCGCCAGTCCTCGGTGCTGCGCTCGCCGCTCTACATCAGCATCAGCGAGACCATTCGCGGCGCCCCCGCCCTGCGCCTGGCCGGGGCCGAGCGCTTCGCCCTGGATCAGGTGCTGCATCACTATGACAACAACCTGCGCAGCTGGTACACCACCACTTCCATCAACCGCTGGCTCGGCATGCACCAGACCCTGCTCTCCGCCGCCCTAGTGGGGGCAGTGGCACTGATGGTGGCCTTTGGCAACAGCCCGCTGCTGGGAGCTGTGGCCATCACCTACGCCTTTACCGCCTCGGCCATGCTCAACTCCCTGATCCGTACCTTCGCCGAAGTGGAGCAGGTGATGAATGCGGTGGAGCGGGTGCGTGAATACAGCGAGATAGAGAGCGAGCGCCAGGAGGGAGAGGCTCTCGCCATCCTCCATCCGGCGGTGCGCTTCGACAACCTGGGGCTGCGCTACCCGGGCGCCAGCCAATGGGCCCTGCACAGGGTCAACTTCGAGCTGGCCCCCGGCGAGAAGGTGGGCGTGTGCGGGCGTACCGGGGCAGGCAAGAGCTCCCTACTCGGGGTGCTGCAGGCCATGTACCCCGCCTCCCAGGGGGAGATCTATTACGGCGATCAGCCACTCTCTGCCCTGGCGCCGGAGGCGGTGCGGGATCTCTACGACACCGTCTCCCAGATCCCCCTCACCTTCTTTGGCACCCTGCGCGCGAATCTCGCCCCCCTGAGCGAGCAGAGCGACGCCGCGCTGGAGCAGGCGCTGACCCGGGTGGGTCTGGCCGAGCGCTGCGCCGGCCGGCTGGACGAAGATCTCGACAGGCTGCAACTCTCCGCCGGCGAGACCCAACTGCTGGTCATCGCCCGCATACTGCTGTCGCGCCGCCCCCTCATAGTGCTGGACGAAGCCACCTCGGATCTCAGCCACGGCGGCATGCGCAAGATGGCGGAGCTGCTCTATCGCTACCGGCCCGAGGCCAGCTATCTGGTGATCGCCCACCATCTGGAGCCGCTGCTGTCGGTGGACAAAGTCGTGGTGATGGAGGCAGGCACTGTGGTGGAGCAGGGATCCCCGGTCAGCCTGCTGGCCAATCCGGACTCCCGCTTCCACCAGCTGTTCGCCGGTCAGGTAAACCGCCAGGTGGGGGAACTGACGGGCTGAGATCTCTGCGACCTCGCCGACATGAGTAGGGCTGCCCGCGGGCAGCCCTTCCTTTATCGGTAATATCGCAAACAAGCGATTCTCATGTGGATACCAAATAAGCAACAAAGCTGCTATAAAAAGAGCCCGAAACAGTCAGGCTCACAAGGATGTGTCATGTCTCCAAGGATGGAGGTGGTTGCGCGCCAACCACAGCTGGAAGTCGCCCTGATCAGCAGCCAGGGAGGGGGTTATCCTCGCCATACCCACGAGGAATATGTGCTCTCGGCAAACTTGAGCGGCCAGGAACGTATCTGGTTTGACGGCAAGGAGCAGGAGGTGGCGCCGGGCCAGGTGACGCTCTACAACCCGCTGACCATGCAGGCCTCCACCTTTGGGGAAGATACCCGCTTCATCAGCCTGCATCTGTCACAGGAGCGGGTGAAGAGCCTGCTGGACGAGGCGGGACTCCTGTCCGGCCAGTCGTCCCCCGCATTCATGGAGGGAGTACACCAGATCCCGACGTTGTTCGACGCCATTCTGGATCTGCATCGACACCCCTCGGCCAATCAGCGGGAAGAAGCCCTGGTGCGCCTGCTCGCCGCCCTGCAACGCACTAGCGACCCCACGCCGCGATTGCTGCAGGGGCGGCTGCCCCAACTGCTTGATTACATGCGCGACCACCTCAGCCAGGAGATCAGCCTGGATGATCTTTGCCAGGTGGCCTGCTGCTCCAAATTCCATCTGGTTCGCAGCTTTCAGCAGGCGCTGCATGTTCCGCCCATCCACTATTTCAACCAGCTGAGACTGATGGAGGCCCGTCGCCGCCTGCTGCAAGGAGAGAAGCCCTCCCAGATAGCGCTGGCGCTGGGCTTCTATGACCAGAGCCACATGAGCAATGCCTTTCGCCGCGTCATGGGGATCAGTCCGAGCCGCTACGGAGCCCCCGGCACAAACTCGACATAACCCTGATAGATCACGTAACAGGCGAAATAGGCGAAGATCAGCGCCGACGCCAGGTAGGAGAAGCGCACCATCTTCTCCCCCAGCAACCGCCCACCCTGATAGGCAAGGGTGCAGAGCACCAGGGCCCAGAGGATCCCCGCACTGAAGAAGCCGGAGAGGAAGAGCCCGGCATTCAGGGGATCCGCCCCCTGCCTCGCGATGATGGCGCCCCCCACGGCCGCAAACCAGAGGATGGCGGTCGGTGAGGAGAGCGCCAGCACCATGCCGCGACCGAACAGGCGCCAGCGCCCCCCGGACTGCGCAACCCCTTTCAACTCGCCATCCTGTGCCTGCAGCGCCGCGTAGCCCATCTTGATGGTCAACCAGATCAGGGTGACCGAACCAAAGATCCAGAGGCTCCAGCGCACCATTTCAAACTGCAGCAGCACGGCCATGCCCGCCATGGCGAGCATGGCATAGATCAGGTCCCCCACGCAGGTTCCCACCCCGAGCCAGAAGCCGTGGGAAAAGCCGCGGGACATGGCCAGGGTGATCATCGCCATGTTGGCCAGGCCTATGTCCAGACACAGAGAAAGACTCAAAAGAAATCCATTGTAAAACGCCATGTCACACTTTCTCCCAGATGGTTTGATGGTAACGGTCACCCTCTCCCGGCCAGGGCCCTGCTGCCCAAGACGCGGCCAACATCGAGCTCTTTTGACTCTCACCAGCCAGGCTCTCCGACAAGGCACCGAACAGCTGTCCAAGCTCGGGATCCTCTGCCCGCTGGGCCATCTCCGCGAGCAATATCATCAGGGACTCGTACAGACGGCTTTGCTGGGGGCGCGTTCCCTCAAGGTCTCCCTCCAGCTCACGCAGACTGGCAACCAGACTCAGCACGCGGCGGATATCCTCCCGCAGCCTGCCTGGGAGCGCAGGGGGCGGCATCAGCGTCAGCATATGGACAGAGTGCGTCGCCCTGGGGGGCCAAAATTCCATCTTCATCATTTACCTCCATGTAATATGAGGTCATATGACACCATTCATGATGAATTTGTATTGGAAAAAATTGACTTTTTATCCTAGCCAGACAACGGAAACGCCAGCACCACCATGGGATTCAAGTAATAGAATGGAGGATGAAGAAGGCCGACTCAGCCTCGTGTTCTGTGAGGCGCTGCCCTGGCTGGACATGTCGACCAGGGATGGCCTCCCCTCTTGTAACGATGAATAAATGCCTGCCAGAAAATGGCAAGGGCGCCTCCTCCGAGACGCCCTTGCGAATACACCCGGTAGCCAGTCCGGGTCAACGTTCCATGATCTGGGTGATATCGTCCTTCTTGATATGCACTTCCCGCCCCTCTGCATCGTAGTAGCGGTACATGCCCGTGTCTTCATCCAGCGTGGGCTTGCTGTCGGTGGTAATCATCTTCCCGTCCCGGGTGCTCATGATGTATTGAGAGCTGCACGCCACCAGCCCCAGCACGCACACCAGGATCATCATCCGTCGTTTCATCGCCCGTCCTCCTTTTCACACTCACCACTAGGTTCATAAGTGAAGCCTAGCTAGCTCGGGAGGATTCAGGGCCGCGCCACGATGAAAAGAAAATGGAAAATAACATAATAAGTCAACACCCAAGTAAGTACTTTCATTCAAATTCAACAAAAAAAAGATTAAACAAAAAACAAACACACTATCACCACAAAAGAAACCAACTGATTACATTGCGCATCATTTCTCACTCAAAATACTAGAGATTGAGAATCATCCGACGTTCAGACTGAGAATTGTCTGATATATGTTGCAAAAAAATACGCTTTTGATAGATTCCGACACTGAATTCAAATGGCAACATAATTACTAAAACCATCAATGATTCATCTTTTTCGCCCCGTCAGATGCGACACGATCTGTCTGGCGAGCAAGTTTAGTAACAAAGAAATTACATTTCATGCCGATATGTCATTCGGATGCGGTAGCTATGTCTGTTTTACCTCCAGTCCACATGAACACCACGATGAGCCCCTCATTGAGTAACTTCGCAATACTGTGACAGAGCAGCAATTTGATGCTGTTTGTGTGATGCCCTTATGTCGCCAATATATGATGGTCACGACCCATACTGTCCGTACTGATTGCACAGTACGCGAGTCAGTGTGCGTTAAATTACTGCGAACGATAAAACATAAGATATCATCCACAGATATTGCAATGATGGAGCACAATCCTTTTACAGGAAATAGCACATAAAACATCACCCACTTAATTGATGAGTGAACATGATTTACTTTATGTCGACCACTTGTAGCAGTCAAAACAAACACATTGCAAGGCTTTACGTAAAATGAAATTTATAACATCGCCATGGATCTTAGCTGCGATTAGTTTTAATATTTTCGCTGCTCCGCAGATAAGCCCGCAGATGATGGAGCAATTCAAGCGTCTGCCACCTGCAGAACAGCAGGCTCTGGCCAAACAATATGGTGTATCTACTGAACAGCTAAATAGCGCCAGTGCCATTACCCCTGTCACACCATCAGTTCCTGTTGCCGCTCCACGTGAACTGGATTATAGCCAGGTATCCCAGCGCCCCCTGGTTGCCGGAGTGGCACAACCAGGGGATTTACAGCCATTTGGGTATAATGTATTTGCCGGTGAACCCATCCTGGATGCGCCTATTACCGACATGCCAGTTGCTGATGACTATGTAATTGGGCCAGGAGATGAAATTCATGTTCAACTCTACGGTAAAGAAAATGCGGTTTATGATTTGAGTGTCGGCCGGGAAGGTTTTATTGATTTTCCCAGTCTCGGCCCTATCTCTGCCAGCGGATTAACCTTCCAGCAATTCAGACGTGACCTTGAATCCAGGATCAAGGAGCAGATGATTGGTGTAAATTCCTTTATCAGCTTTGGTTCAATGCGTTCCATGCAGGTATTTGTCATGGGAGACGCCTACCGCCCCGGTGCTTATAATGTCAGTGGCATGGCGACCGTGACTCAGGTATTGCAGGCCGCTGGTGGCATAGACACAGTCGGTTCCTTGCGAAAAATCCAGGTGAAACGCGCAGGGCAAAAAGTCATCGATGTGGATCTCTACAAGATGCTTGTATGGGGTGATACCAGCCAAGACATCCGTTTACAGGCCGGAGATACTGTGTTTGTTCCTGCCAAGGGCAGTGAGGTCGCCATCAACGGGCTGGTCAAGCGCCCTGCCATTTACGAGCTGAGAAATTCGGCGCCGTTGGCGGATGTGCTCGCACTGGCTGGCGGCGTAAAAGCCGCCGCGTTGCAAGAGGTCTCCGTAGAGCGCCACACCGATAGCGGTCTCAGGGTATTCAACCTGACATTGGCCAACGCCCATGATCGCCTTTTCAGTATTCGGGACGGGGACAAAATATCGGTCAAACCGAGCAGCACCGAATATAGTCAGGCCATTGTGGTCAAAGGTGCAGTAGTTCGTGATGGTGTCTACAGCTTCTCTCCCGGTACTCGGGTCAGCACTATTTTGCAGAGTGTTGAGCGAGACCTCATTTCGGCTACCGATTTGAGTTACGCTCTGGTGGTCAGAGAGATTGACTCCCAGCGTAATATCAGCGTGATTCAATTCAATTTGGGCAATGCCCTGCAACATCCTGGTGGCAAGGATGATGTCCTGCTGCAGGCCCGGGATCAGGTGCTGGTGTTCCGAAATGATGCCACGGACAGGCTCAGAGAGACTGCTGCGACTAATACAAAAGTAAAAGACCTCGGAACCAAGTCGCAAGAATTGAGCAACGCAGTCATGATGCACACAGATGCATCCACCGGCGCCAATGTCAAAAGTGATGAATTGAATACCGATAGCCAGATCAAGCTCTCCTCCCTCTCCGATAAAACGGCAACAGATGCCGTTGTGGCTGACTCCAGGCAAGCCTTGTTGGCGCCAATCATCGAGCGCTTGAAAGCGCAGTCGACTCAGGGTCAGCCGGTCAAGATCATGGAAGTCAGGGGGGAAGTGAAATACCCGGGCCTCTACCCACTGACCGGCAACAGTCGCATGTCTGACGCCATTCTCGCCGCAGGTGGATTCAATGAGCAGGCCAACATTGTCGAACTGTCCCGCGTCAATGAGCGTGGTGACAGCATCCTGGTCCAGAATGAGCGATTCTCCCTGGACACAGCCAATAGCCCTTACAGTTCGCCCCTCCTACAATCCAAAGACAATATCAACGTCCTGCCCCACCCACAATGGCGGGAAGAGGCAACCGTTCAGGTCTTCGGTGAAGTGAAATTCCCTGGCACTTACACCGTGCGCCGGGGAGAAAGCCTGCATGATCTGATCGAGCGGGTGGGTGGCATTACTGCCTACGCCAATCCCAATGGAGCGATATTTGCTCGTAAAGCTTTGCACCAGCAGGAAGAGCAGCGGCTGGTGATGCTGCGTGATGAGCTTCGCCAAGAAATATCGACCATGACCTTGCGCAGGCAGAGTACCATTACCAACTACAGCAGCTCTCCTGCCGAAGCAATGACGGTTGTGAATCAACTGGAGAACAGCAAGGCCATTGGGCGGATGACCATTGATATGCCAGCACTGCTCTCTGGAGAAAAGCAATCCGATATATTGTTGGAGGATGGCGATAAATTATATATCCCGACCATGCAGAATGTGGTCTCCATTGCAGGCATGGTGCAATTCCCCTCTTCTCATATCTATAAAGAGAACACCAGCATCAATGAATACATCAGTCTTGCCGGTGGAACCAAAAAACAAGCCGATACCGATCGCGTCTATGTGATAAAGGCCAATGGCAGTGTAATACTGCCGAGTGACAGCTGGTTTGGCGGACGCAAGAGTCTCGAGCCGGGTGACACCATCATAGTGCCGGTGGACTCCGATTATCTGGATAACCTGAGCATCATGTCTTCCGCTACACAGATCATGTATCAGTTGGGCGTGGCCTGGTCCGCAATAAAATAATGCCATTGAACGCATCCTTTTATATTCCATAGGACTCACGACATCATAATGGAAGCACAAAAAGCGAATGTCATTTCCTTACCGAGAGATATGTCTCCGGTGAGTGATGAAATAGACCTGCGGGAACTAGTGATTGCATTGTGGCATGGCAAGTGGTGGATCTTTTCCACCACCATCATTGCCACCGGCCTCGCCGTCGCTTTCGCACTCTGGAGCCCCAATATCTATCGTGCCGAGGCCTTGCTGACCCCCTCCCTTGAGCAGCAAGGTGGTGGGCTCTCCGCGCTGGCCTCCCGCTTCGGCGGACTGGCAAGTCTGGCCGGTGTCGATCTTGGCAACAAAGGTGGAGATAAGGCCTCGATAGCCATCGAAGTGGGAAAATCAAGGCTGTTTCTCGGGGATTTCATCCGCCACCACCAGCTGGCTGTCCCTCTGATCGCCGCCACTGGCATGGATAAAACCACCGGCGAGTTGATCATCGACCCTCAGATCTACGATGCCCTGACCCAGAAGTGGGTGCGCGAAGTACCTGCTGGCAAGTCACCCGAGCCCACTGACTGGGAACTGATCAAGGCTTTCAGGGGGCTTGTCTCCCTCAATAGCGATCCCAAGACCGGGTTGTTGACAGTCAGCGTCGACTTTTATTCACCGCTGTTGGCCAAACAGTGGGTGGACTGGTTGATCGATGACCTCAACCACACCATGAAACAACGGGATCAGGAGGAGGCAAAGCGCAATATTTCATATCTGACCGAGCAGTTATCCAAGACCTCCGTCGCCGATATGCAGAAGGTCTTTTATCAACTGATCGAAGAGCAGACCAAGACCTTGATGCTCGCCGAAGTCAATCAGGAATACGTATTTAAGGTACTTGATCCTGCTGTCATAGCCGAAGAGAAAATAAAACCAAAACGGGCACTGATTGTTGTATTGGGTGCACTATTGGGCGGCATGTTGGGAGTGATGATAGTTTTGGTTCGGTTTGCATTCCGTAATGATAAAAGATAATGGATGCAAACTGATCAAAAACGATGGCTTGCCATCATAATAGAGTAGAACGAACGTCGACTATTCTGATTTTATAAGGGAAATATATGAAGAAGAGTGTTTTGATTATGACTGCACTGCTGGCCCTGTCCGGCCAGACCATGGCTGCTGAAACAGTAGCTGCAGGCGCTGGCGCTAGTACCGGTGGCGCTGCTGCCGGTGCCGGTGCTGCTAGCGCTGCTGTCGGTGGCATCACCGCAGGTGCCATTGCTGCTGGCGTAGCTGCTGCTGCTGCCATCGGTGTTGCCGTCTCCGTTGCCAGCAACGACGATGACAACAGCTCCACTTCGACTGTGACTAGCACAGCTCGTTGATATTACGATATAAAGACTGCCTGATGGCAGTCTTTATTTTCATGCCTATCTATTCAGTGATGCTTGCATGCTAACTAAGCGCATTTTCATAGTGCTATCAATGTTGTTGTTTGGCTGTGCAGACAACAACTTTGATAGCTATCAGCAACTTAAATTTCTTCTTTCCGGAAATGAAAAGATAATCATCACCCCAGAAGCAATCAATAAGCTACCTTACGCCAGTGCATTTTTAACAGTCGATAACAGGCCCAGAATATTCGTCGTTCTTGCATTCGCAGACAATAATCGGCTGTCCTGGATCAGCAGTGACAGAGGCATGATTGTGACCGAGTATGGCCGCATCACCAGAACGCTAAAGTTGGAAAATGATCTTGATTACTTTTCAGGCACTATGAATGATCCACTCTCACAATCCTCCATCGCCACAGGAGCGCGGTTCAGTTTTAACGCCGAATGGGCAAAGGATCGCCGCAGCGGGAGAAGTATGCACAGTGTATTCCGACAGCTTGCGGATGAAGACCTGGATATCAACGGTACCATCATTGTGGCCTCCCTCTATGAGGAAACAGTGCAATCAAAAAAAGATGGTCAAACATGGAAGAATTATTACTGGTTGGACAGAAAGTCTGGCCTAGTCAGAAAAACCATTCAAAAGCTTGGCCCTGACAACAGCACCATAGAGATGGTCTTTACCAAGCCTTACGCATCATGAAAAAAATAATACTCTCGTTATTGATATGCTATGTGCCCTTGATTCACGCTGACAGCGTCACGAAAGTCGTCTTCGGTAATGTCAATGGCACCACCATCTCCCTTTCGGATAGCCAGCGTCTTGAACAGCTACTGAATAATACCAAGCTACCTGGCCATATCTATTGGCCTGCCGCCATCATCTCATCCCCCACAGAAGAGCGTGCGGCCCAGCAAGCCAAGGAACGTCTGCTCGGCGATGTGAAATCACTCCAGGTGATATGGATGAGAGAGCATCAAGGTGGCCTGGTCCAAACAACCCAGCAACTGTTGCGAGAGCTGGATCAGCTTGGTGTCACAGGCCGGATTGACATAAAGCTGGATCCCGATCTCAGCAGAATTGAACCTGGCAGCAACCCTCGTTTGACCGGAAATTACTCACTCTATGTTTCCCCTCGGCCATCCCGTTTATATTTGATGGGGCTAATCAATAGCCGCAAGTCATTGCCTCATGAACATGGAAAAGGTTTAGCTGAATATTGGCAGGGCCATAGCTTGTTGGCCGGTGCCAACCCTGGCGAGGTATATCTCATCCAGCCAGATGGCAGCATCCAGTTATCCCCCGTGGCCGTCTGGAATGAATACCATATAGAGCCCATGCCTGGTGCAACACTGTTTGCCGGATTCGATCCAGAATTGCTGCCGGCCAAATTTAAAAACATCAATCTCCGTATTGCCGAAATGATTGCTAATCGGATACCCGAGTAATGCTAACCAGAATCGCCACTCTCTCTATTCTTGTCTCTCCTATCGCTTGCGCCAATACGGATAGTTTCTCCCCTACCTTTCCCACCCAGAGTGACTTTGGTGGCGTAGGTCTGCTCCAGATGCCAACAGCGCGCATGGCCCCAGAAGGTGAGTTCTCGTTTAACTACATGGATAACCAGGAATATCGACGCTGGTCGATTTCCATGCAGCCATTCGACTGGCTGGAAGCCACCCTGAGATACACCGACATTCGCACCCGCCTGTATAGCAATGATGAAAGCTTCAGTGGCGATCAAACCTATAAAGACAAGGGCATGGATGTCAAAGCCAGACTCTGGAATGAATCCACCTGGCGCCCTCAAGTCTCTGTCGGGTTTCGCGATGTCATGGGGACCGGACTCTTTGACAGCGAGTACATCGTTGCCAGCAAGCGCTACCAGAACCTGGATTTCACCCTGGGCATGGCATGGGGAAATATGGGGCAGAGTGGCAACATCAAGAACCCCTTCTGTGAACTTCGCGATGGCTGGTGCCAACGCGACGACGGGTTCTCGGGCAGTGGTGGAAAATTTGAATTTGGCAGTCTGTTCCATGGACCTGCCGCACTCTTTGGCGGGATAGAGTACCAGACGCCTTGGCAACCATTGAGGTTGAAGCTTGAATACGATGGCAATGACTACAGTCACGAGTCGGCGGGTGTCATAACACAAAGCACCCCCATCAATGTGGGTATAGTTTACCAGCCCTATGACGCTCTCGACATGCACCTCAGTTATCAGCGCGGCAATACGCTGATGTGGGGTATGACATTGCATACCAATTTCAACGATCCCTCCTTGTCGCTGCCCAAGCTCATGGATCCCCCAGTTCCGGCCTATCAGACCAGCGAAACTGCCTCTCTGGATAAGGTGGACTGGCAGGATTTGTCCTCCCAGCTTGCCGCCAATGCAGGCTGGCAAGAGGTCTCCCTCTACGGTGATGACGACACCCTTACCCTGCTGGGTGAGCAGACCCGATTCCGGGAGCAGGCTCAGGGCGAGCACAGGGCCACCATGCTCGCCGTCAACGACGTCCCTGCGTCGGTGACGCAGTTGCGGATCATCGAGCAAAAGCAAGGAATGCCGCTGCAGGAAACCCGCGTCGATCTGGACTCCGTGCGCCGTGCCAACAGCGATCTTCCCCTCGGCCAGAAACAGGAAATCGAGGTCAGCCGTCAGTCGCCGACCCAGGTTCAGGGGACAAGGCGCCATGAGGCAGAACCCAGCTCATGGAGCTTCAAGATTGTGCCCAAACTGAGCCAGTCCATAGGAGGCTCAGAGAGCTTTTACATGTACCAGGTTGGGTTGAATGCCAATACCGACTGGTACATGACAGAGCACAACTGGCTGAGCAGCACGCTCTTCTTCAATCTGTTCAACAACTATGACAAGTTCAATTACACGGCCCCTCCGCCCGATGGTGAGGCCCTGCCCCGGGTCAGAACCTGGATCCGGGAATATGTCACCTCCTCGGATGTGCTCCTGAATAACCTTCAGCTCACCCATATGGATAAATATGATGATGACTGGTACGCCCAGGCATATGGCGGCTATCTGGAGATGATGTATGCGGGGGTCGGTGGTGAAACCTTGTATCGCCCCTTCAACCAATCCTGGGCCATAGGGGCAGATATCAACCTGGTAAAACAGCGGGACTGGGAAAACACCCTCCAACTGGCTGACTATCAGGTGGCAACTGGCCATGTCACCACCTACTGGCAGCCGGCGTTTCTCGACAAGGTGACGGCACAGATCTCGGTGGGTCGTTACCTGGCAGGGGATTATGGTGCCACCCTCAACTTCGCCAAGAAATTTGATTCGGGAATAAGCGCCGGTTTCTTTGCAACCTTCACCGATGTGTCGGCAGAGGAGTACGGCGAAGGGAGCTTTACCAAGGGGCTCTACATCACAATCCCGTTCGATCTGATGATGTTCAAGTCCACCATAGACAGCGGCACCATCAGCTGGGTCCCCCTGACCCGGGACGGCGGCCAGATGCTGGCCAGAAAGTACGGGCTCTACAGCCAGAGCAGTGTCGCCTCCTTCTGACATGAAATGACAATCTGTCGCAGATAAAAAAAGCACCTTCCATGAAGGTGCTTTTTTGTTTCTGGCCCTGGGCAACGCATTGGCGTCATCAGCCCTGTGGCTTGCGCTCACCGGTGACTGTGGGGTTCTTGGGATCCATGCTCCACTCGTACCAGCCGCCGTCGTAGACGCTGATCCGCTTCCAGTCCATCAGCCAGGCGTAGAAGAAGGCCTCGGAAGCGCGCCAGCCGGTGCCGCAGTAGAAGGCGGCCTGCTGGGTGGGTGCTATGTCCCACAGGTCCCACATGGCGAGGATCTCGCGGGCCGGTTTCATGGTGCCGTCCGGGTTGTGGAAGTCGCTCATGCTGTTGGCATCCACGCCGCCGTGACCCCACTTGGCCCCCGGGATGTCACCCTTGGGCTTGATGTAGCTGTAGCCTGAGGTGTTGCCGACAAACTCGTCCCAGGTACGCACGCTGACCAGGGCGCTATCGGGCTGCTTGAGCAGCGCCTTGGCTTGGTCCAAGCTGGTGTAATACTCGGGATGGGCCGGAATGGCCACGCCAAACTCCTTCACCGGCTCAAACTTGTTGGCAAGGCCGGTCTCGGTGCGCAGGTGCTGCACGAACCAGGCATCCAGGCCGCCATCCAGCAGGCGCACGTCTTCCACCCCGGCATACATCATCAGGTGAGCGGCACGGGCCGCCGCCATGGTGTTGCGGCCATAGAGGATGACGGTGGTGTCGTGGCGGATGCCGTTCTCCAGCAGCAACTGCTTGAGGGCTTCGTCAGAGACCTTGTTCCACAGCGGCTCCTCTTCCAGGCGGTTGGTATCGATATAACCGGCACCTGGGATGTGGCTCAGCAGATAGGCCTTGGGGGCTCCCCAGTCGACTTCGAAGACCTTCCAGTCCCCCTTGGGGGCGGCCGCCACCGGCTTGCCTTCCTGCAGATCGGCGAGCCAGCGCGGATAGACCAGTTGCTGCCAGCGGGCCAGGTGCTCGCGCGGCGCACTCTGCCAGTCCTGCAGCTCGAACAGCTGCTTGATGCCCTGCTGGCGCAGCAGACGGGCCACCTCGGCCACTTCCCGCGGGGCGCCGTAGAGGGCCACCGGCAGCTCGGCCTTCAGCCCCTTGCTCGCCAGCGCCTTGGGCCACTCGTCGTCACTGTATTTCCACTCGGCGGAGAGGTGCTCGGCGCCGGCCACGTGGCCGCCCTGCTGCTCGCCCTCCATGGGCCAGCCCTGGTAGAAGTAGCTGGGGCGGGTATCCAGGATCACGGCCTGCTTCGCCTTGGCATCGGCCAGGGAGAGAGGAGGCAGTTCGGCGGCCAGGGCGGGCCAGGCACACCAGAGCAGCAAGGCGGCCAGGCCGCTTCGCCACAGTCCAGTCATTCGTTTCATGATGTTGTCTCGATGCATAGTGAACAAAGTTAAAAAATGGAGCGGCCGAGGCGCTCGGCCAGCAGCTCCAGCGCCGCCGTGCCCGCCAGGGAGTTGCCCGCCTTGTTGAGCTCGGGGGACCAGACGCAAACCGTCAGCTCGCCGGGGATCAGCGCCATGATGCCGCCCCCCACGCCGGACTTGCCCGGCATGCCGACCCGGTAGGCGAAGTCGCCTGCCTCGTCGTAGAGGCCGCAGGTGGCGAGCAGGGCGTTGACCTGCTTGGTGGTGCGGGCAGGCAGCAGGGGCGTCGTCTCACCGAGCGGCACGCCGCGGTTGGCCAGATAGATGAAGGCCCGGGCCAGATCGACGCAGCTCATGCGGATGGCACAGGCATTGAAGTAGCTCTGCAACACCTTGTCCACTTCGTTCTCGAAGTTGCCATAGGCCTTCATCAGGTAGGCGATGGCGGCGTTGCGGGCGGCGTGCTGATACTCGGAGCGGGCCACCACCTGGTCCGCCATGATGGCCGGATTGCCGCACAGGCGACGCACCAGTTCCAGAGTGCGTTGGCGCGGGGCCGTGAGCCGGGTCTCCAGCAGATCGCTCACCACCAGGGCACCGGCATTGATGAAGGGGTTGCGGGGAATGCCGTGCTCGAATTCAAGCTGGATCAGCGAGTTGAACGGCTGGCCAGACGGCTCCTTGCCCACCCGGGTCCAGATCTCCTCCTCCTGATAGAGGGTGAGTGCCAGGGTCAGGCTCAGGGCCTTGGAGATGCTCTGGATGGAAAAGGGCTCGAAGGCGTCACCGGCGGTGAACAGCTCCCCCTCCACGGTGCAGACAGCGATCCCGAGTCTGTCCGCCGGCACCTGCGCCAGCGCGGGAATGTAATCGGCCACCTTGCCCTGCCCAAGCAGCGGGCGCACCTCTTCCAGGATGCTGGCCAGTAATTCGGATGACAACACCATCGACGGTTCCATGACGTGAAACGAGGTGAGGCGAGGCTCACCGACAAAAATCCCGCCGGCGGCGGGATTTTCTATCTGCCCGAGAGGCAGTCGGATATCAGGCCGGCTCACCGTACCAGAGATCGAACAGCTCGGTGACCACCACGGCCTCCATCCCCTTGCCTTCCAGCCAGGATTTGACGGCGGCGCGGTCCTCTTCGGTGCACTTGCCCAGTTGCTGGGTGCAGATCATCCCTTCCCAGGCCAGGTGGCCTGAACCGGCGAAGGCCAGCTTGCGGGGTTCAACAACCTCATCGATCATCGCATCGACTACCGCATCGATGGTCTCTTCGGCAGTGCCGACCGGGAAGTTGAAACTGATGTCGAAACCCATTTCCTGGAATTCATCGACGCGCAGTTTCTTACGCAGACGGCGGCTACGATTGGCCATGATAGCTCCTCAAGTTAGTGGATACGGAGTTGACGTGCCAGCTCAGCTGACACGCTTGAAAATCAGATCCCAGACCCCGTGGCCCAGACGATGGCCACGTTGCTCGAATTTGGTCAGCGGGCGCCAGTCGGGACGGGGCACCCAGTTGCCGGTGGCGGAGGTGTTCTCGTAACCCTCGGCGGCGCTCATCACTTCCAGCATGTGCTCGGCGTAGTTTTCCCAGTCGGTGGCCATGTGGAAGACGCCACCGATGGCGAGCTTCTGGCGGATGTCCTGGGCAAAGGCCGGCTGCACTATGCGGCGCTTGTGGTGGCGGCTCTTGTGCCAGGGATCCGGGAAGAAGAGCTGCAGGCAGGAGAGTGAACCGTTCGGGATCATGTGCTCCAGCACTTCCACCGCATCGTGACAGATCACGCGCAGGTTGGTGACACCCGCCTCCTGGGCGGTGCCGAGGCAGGCCCCGACGCCAGGGGAGTGCACCTCTATGCCGATGAAGTTCTTTTCGGGGGCATTCCTGGCCATCTCCACCAGGGAGGCGCCCATGCCGAAGCCGATTTCCAGCACCACAGGGGCTTCGCGGCCAAACAGCGCCACCATGTCCAGGGGTTGTGGTGCGAAATCGATGCCCATGACCGGCCAGAGATCTTCCAGAGCCTTCTCCTGCCCTTTGGTCAGGCGGCCTTCGCGACGGACGAAGCTGCGGATCTTGCGCATGAACTTGCCGTCTTCGTTAAATACATCTTGGGTCACAGGCATAATTGTCTCGTTATTTCATCAATCCGGGTAACAGAACCGGGGTCAATCCGGGTTTAGGCCGACCTGGTTGGTTCGTTATTTCATCAATCGGCAAAAACAGGGGAGCGAATTATCCCAAGATAGGCTCAAGGCGCAAGTGTTTCGCACAACAAATCCCCCCTGACTGATCAATTCCGCCACTGCGGTTGACAAATGCCACCCCCTTCACAGAATCTGCCGGGCGTCAGGTGCATCCTGACACGGAAAAATAAAACCATACACAACAAAGGATTGCAGTATGAAAAGAGCCCTTTTGACCCTCGCCATCTCGGCCCTGCTGGCCGGGTGCAACCCCTCGGACAATGACTCCCAGCCCCCCGCCCCCGCCACCCAGGCCTATGAATACCTGGTGCAGTTGAGCTCGAGTGCCGAGGGGATAGGCGCCAGACCCACGGGCACCGAGGCCGAGACCCGCGCCGCCGCCTGGATCCAGGACCACCTGACCGGCTGGGGCTACGAGGTACAGAACCAGCCCTTCAGCTACACCCGGGGCGGCACCGACAGAAGCTCCCAGAACCTGGTCGCCGAGCTCAAGGGCCAGAGCGACAAGGTGATCCTCATCGGTGCCCACTATGACAGCACCGGTGAGAAAAAGGGATCCGAAGGCGCCACCGACAACGGTGCCGGTGTCGCGGCCCTGCTGGCGGTCGCCGAGGCGCTCAAGGATCAAACCCTGCCCTACACGGTGCGCTTCGCCTTCTTCGGGGCGGAGGAGAACGGCCTCAACGGCTCCAAGGCCTATGCCGCCAGCCTGGATGCCGACGCCATCGCCAAGCTGCTGGCCATGGTGAACTACGACACCATAGCCGGGGGCGACATCGTCTACGTCCACTCCGCCCACTCGGACGTGGCCGAGTACAACTGCGCCGAGCCGAGCCGCTACAGCTTCGATCCCAAGGTGCGCGACCGCCTGCTGGCCATCTCCAAGCAGAGCGCCACCCCGTTCGCCATCCACCCCAGCTACGACGGTTACCCGGAAGGGGAGACCGGCAGCTGGTCGGATCATGCTCCCTTCGCCTGCCTGGGAGTACCCATCGCCTACGTGGAGGCCACCAACTTCACCATCGACGGAGCGGATGGCTATGACGGCTACTCCCAGAGCACCAACCCGGCGCTGTGGGACTGCTACGACGAGGCCAGCAAGAGCGCCTGCGATCGGGACAGCGAGACCCAGTGGGGCAAGATCTGGCACACGGAGCACGACCGCCTCGACAAGATGGCCGAGCTGTTCCCGGGCCGGGTCCAGCAGCAGCTGGGTGCCAACACGGATCTGATGATCCGCTTCCTCAAGGAGCCGGGGATCTGAGCACTGGGCCGATGAACGCCTGGCAGGGGTTTTTGCGCCCCCGGCCAGGGTAGAGACGATAAAATTCGGGCAGGTGCCAAACCTGCCCTTTTTTATGGATTTTTGTGACAGCCATTGCCTCATTTCTGAAATCTGATACAAACGGATAACCTGGCGGTTGAATGGAGCGACCGCCACCTAGTCAGAGAGAACCCTATGCAGCCGTTTTTTGCCCAGCGCTTCGAGAAGGTCGAGCCTTCCTTTATCCGTGAAATCCTGAAAGTCGCCGCCAATCCGGAGATCATCTCCTTCGCCGGCGGCCTGCCCAATCCCCACCTGTTCCCGGTCAAGGCCATAGAGCAAGCCTGCCAGGACGTGCTGCGCGAGCAGGGCGCCGCGGCGCTGCAATACGCCACCACCGAAGGGTTTGCCCCGCTGCGCCAGTACATCGCCGATCGCTACCTGAGCCGCCACGGCATGGAGGTCAACCCGGACAACATCCTCATCACCAGCGGCTCCCAGCAGGCGCTGGATCTGCTGGGCAAGGTGCTGGTGAACGAAGGGCAGGATCTCATCATCGAAGAGCCGGGTTATCTGGGCGCCATCCAGGCGTTCTCCGTCTATCAACCGAACTTCAGGCCCATCACGCTCGGGGAAGAGGGACTGGATCTGGCCGCGCTGGATGCGCTGCTGGAGCAGGGTTCCAGCGCCAGGCTGCTGTACGGCGTGCCGAACTTCCAGAACCCGAGCGGGGTCTCCTACAGCCGTGCCAACCGCGAGGCACTGGCCGAGCGGCTGATGCGCCACGAGCTGCTGATGGTGGAAGACGACCCCTATGGCGAGCTGCGCTTCGAGGGGGAGCATCTGCCCCCCATCGCCAAGCTGGCGCCGAACAATACCGTACTGCTCGGCTCCTTCTCCAAGACTGTGGTGCCCGCCTTCCGTCTGGGCTGGATGCTGGTGCCGGACTGGCTGCGCAAGAAGGTCACCATCGCCAAGCAGGCCACGGATCTGCACAGCAATGCCTTCAGCCAGCAGGTGCTGCACCGCTTCCTGACCGATCACTCCCTCGACGCTCATCTGGAGAAGATCAAGGAAGTCTATGGCCGCCAGCGCGCCGCCATGGAGGCCGCCCTGAGCCGTCACTGCCCGCCCGGCGTCAGCTACACCCGCCCCGAAGGGGGCATGTTCCTCTGGCTGACCCTGCCGCCCAGCGTCAGCGCCATGGCCCTGTTCGACGAGGCGATCAAGGAGAAGGTCGCCTTCGTGCCCGGCGCCCCCTTCTATGTGCGCCCCGAGATCCAGAACACCCTGCGCCTGAGCTTCTCCTGTGTGGATGAGGCCACCACGGAAGAGGGCATCAAGCGCCTCTGCCGCGCCCTGTCGCGCATGCTCTGAGCCCTCTGGGAATGAAAAAAACCAGCGACCTCGGTCGCTGGTTTTTTTATGCCTATTCGTTATCCCACATGGGCGGAGCAGCCCTGCGTCCCTCAGGCTGACGGGGGCTTCTGGGTGGACAGCAGACTGGCAAAGGCCGTCATCGGCATGGGTCTGCCATAGAGGTAGCCCTGCAGGAAGTTCACCCGGCGCTCCTTCAGGTAATCGGCCTGTACCTGGTTCTCCACCCCTTCCGCCACCAGCAGCAGGCCGAGCCGGGTCGCCAGATCGATGACGTTCTCGACTATGTGGCTGGAGAGCGCATCCGAGCCAATCATGCCGACGAAACTCTGATCGATCTTGAGGAAGTCCACCTGGAACTGCTGCAGATAGGTCAGGCTGGAGTGGCCGGTGCCGAAGTCGTCGATGGCGATGAAGACGCCGAGCTGGTGCAGCTCGGCAAAGAGCCGGTCCGTCGTCTCGTCCGCTACTATGAGCTCCCGCTCGGTCAACTCCAGCACCAGCTTGATGGGGTTCGCCTTGAAGGCGTTGATGAAGTCCCGGCAATCGTCCAGCAGGCTCAGATCCTTGCAGTGGCTGGCGGTGATGTTGAAGCCGAAGTGGAACCCTCGCGGCAGACTGTGCACCTTGTCGGCAAACTGCTCGCGCACCTGCGCCATCAGCAACCGGGTCATGGGGACGATGAGGCCACAGTCTTCCGCGAGCGGAATGAAGCGATCCGGCGAGATCATGCCCTGACGGGGATGCTGCCAGCGCATCAGCACCTCGCAGCCGCACCAGTGCGCATCCTCCCCCGTCACCACGGGTTGCAGATAGGGGATGAACTCCTGCTGATCCAGCGCCCGCTTCAGCTCCTGGGTCGGTGAGGTCGAGCGCCCCATCAGCCAGAAGATCCCCACCCCGAACAGCACGCTCAGCAGGGGATAGACTATGATGCCGACCTTGGAGTAGTCCCAGATGTGGGCGCTGTACTCATCGACCGATACCCTGGTCACCACCTTGAACGGATACTTGCTCGAGCTCTCTTCCAGATAGCCCTGGCTGTCCGGGGGAATGAGCCGGTCGGTGAGCTGACTGTCCCGCAGCAGCATCTTCTGACCCACCACCAGCCCGAGGGGGGAGTTGCGGCTCAGCATGTCCAGAATGTTGAGCAGGTAGTAGCCATCGACCCCCACCAGCACGCTGAACCTGCCCATCTCCTCCCGGTAGACGATGAGGGGGCGATTCGGGGTGACGGGATTGCCCTTCATGAGATCCAGCTTGCCACCCACGTAGTCACCCAGCTGGATCTCCCCACTGACCGGGCCATAGAGGGAGGTGCAGTAGATGGTCGTGCCCTCGGCCAGGTTGACGCTGCGCACATCCGGCACTGTCGCCACCTGATCCCGCAGCCCCTGAACCACCTCGAGGCAGGGCTTGTTCAGACTGCCTGCAAGGGCCGATGCCGCCAGCTGGGCGTTGTCCAGGGTGCGGTCAAACATCAGCTTGGCATGTTGCAGCCGCTCCACCGCATCCTGCCGCACTCCGGCAGCGGTCTGCCAGGTGATGACGGCAAGCCCCAGCACCATGGGCAGCAGACCCGCCAGCAGGGCACAGACCAGCCGGACATAGAATTGACGCACCCTTAAACGACGAAATGGCATAACCGTCCTCATGGTCACGGCGAAAAAGCAGGCGAGTTTACCCGCTGCCGCCCGCTTGGCAAGTAATGATGATGCGCTCGGGTGAAATCCGGATGGCGCCCGCTCTGGCCGGCAAGTCCCACTCCCCATCCAGGCCCGCGGCCTTGCGCCGGCGCCAGGCCCCCCTGGCACAAGGCGCACGAAGCGTGCGCCACAGTGAATTTATAATGCTCATAAAAACAGGAGCTTGTCCATCCAGTGCCCAGCCTCTAGAGTAGAGCCAACAGCCATCTGGGAGGCAGGACATGAAGATACTGATCACGGGAGGTACGGGCTTTATCGGCCGCCGCCTGGTGGCACACCTCAAGGTGCAACACGAGGTGGTGGTGCTGACCCGTCAGGGCAGCCGGGCCTATGAGCTGCTTGGCCATGACGTCACTCTGCTGGACAACCTGGACCGGCTGGACCACCTCAACGATGTGGACATCGTCATCAATCTGGCCGGCGAGCCCATCGCCAGTGGCCGCTGGAGCGAATCCCGCAAGCAGTTGCTGTGCAACAGCCGCTGGCTGCTGACCGAACAATTGGTGGATCTCTTCAAGCTCTCCAGCACGCCGCCCAGATTGCTGCTGAACGCCTCCGCCATCGGCTGGTATGGCCGCCAGGGGGATGAGCCCCTGGACGAGCGCTGCCACCATCCCCACGACGAGTTCACCCACCGGCTCTGCCAGCGGTGGGAGCAGCTGGCCCTGCAGGCCCGCAGCCCCCAGACCCGGGTCTGCGTAGTGCGCATCGGCCTGGTGCTCGGCACCGATGGGGGCGCCCTGCCCAGGATGCTGCCTCCCTATCGGCTGGGGCTCGGCGGCCCCATGGGCACGGGCAGCCAGATGATGAGCTGGATCCACGTGCAGGATCTGGTGCGGGCCATGCTGTTCCTGCTCGAGCACGACGAGTGCGAGGGGATCTTCAACGGCACGGCCCCGCAGCCGGTCAGCAATCGCCAGTTCAGCCAGACCCTGGCCCGGACACTGCATCGCCCGCACCTCTTCTTCGTGCCAGCCCAGCTGCTTCGACTGCTGATGGGCGAGGCGGCGGATCTGCTGCTCACCGGCCAGCAGGTCCTGCCCGCACGCCTGCAGGAGGCGGGGTTCCACTTCACCTATCCAGCCCTCCCCGAGGCCCTCGGCAACCTGCTGCAAGCCCCGCGCTGAGCCCCATAAAAACAGCGCCCGGCCAAGGCCGGGCGCTGTTTGAGAGAAGGGGGCAGGATCGATTAGTCATCGGATGCTCGCGTAGCTGGCAACCAAGCATCAGCATCCCCCTTAGTCCGATTACGCCACTTCGTGGCTAATCGACCCTACAGCAGCCCCTGCCCCAGGCCTCTTAGCCGGTCGCTCAGGGTGCCTGCCAGCAGCTGGCGGCGCATGCCCTGACCGGCCAGGGTCACCAGCAGGGCTCCCAGCAAGGGCAGGCCGGCCCAGATGGCCCAATGGAACTGCCACTGGCCATCGAACCACCACCACTGCAGGCCAAAGGAGCAGATCTCCACCACCATGGCGGCGCACAACCCCGCCAGGGCGCCGCTCGCCACCAGCTCCCAGCGCAGCATCTTCTCGAGCAGCGCACTGCCCGCCCCCAGGGTGCGCATCAGCAGCAGCTCCCGGCGCCGATGGGCCATGCTGGCCTGGGTCTGGGTCAGCAGCACCAGCAGGGCGGCCACCGTCACCAGCCCCAGCATCAGCCCCAGCGTCCGGCTCACCTGATCCGAGACCAGGGTCAGCCGCCCAATCAGATCCTCCACGTCGATGAGGCTCACCGTGGGGTGGCGACGGATTAGCTCCACCTCGGCGCTGCGCCCCTCAGGCGGCAGACGATAGCTGCCAAGCCAGGTCTGGGAGAAGGGGGCCAGCACATCCGGCGAGAAGATCATGTAGAAGTTAGGCCGCATGTTGTCCCACTTGATGGACCTCAGGCTGGTCACCCTGGCCTCGAAGCTGCGCCCCTCTATGGTGAAGCTGAGGGCGTCCCCCAGGGCGATGCCGAGCTGGCCCGCCAGCACCTCGTCGACGGAGACCTCCCCCTTGCCGCCGAGCCATTGGCCCGAGGTGACCTGGTTGTCGGGGGGCAGGGTCGCCGTGGTGGTGAAGTTGAGCTCGCGGTTCACCCCCTCCCGGGCCGCATCCTCACCCACCGCCTGACCGGCGATCCGGGTCAGACGCCCACGCACCATGGGGTAGAAGTCCGAGGTGATAGCCCCGGCCTTGTGCAAGTCCGCCAGTATGCCGTCGCGCTCCCCGTCGGCCACATTGACCAGGAAGCGGTTGGGGGCATCCGCAGGCAGGCGGGCGGAAAAATCATCCAGCAGATCGACCCGCGCCGCCCACAGGAGTCCAAACAGCATGAGCGCCAGGGCAAAGCCCGCCAGCTGGAACAGGCCGCTGCCGCGCTCGCGGGAGAGGTGGCTGATGGCCAGACGCAGGGCATGGGGCCCCTTGAGCCGACCACCGAGTCGCAACAGCCCGGAGGCCAGCAGCGCCAGCAGCACCATCAGCAGCCCCATGCCCCCGATGAGCCCGAGCGCCAGCCTGACATCGGCGGTAAAGCCCCAGACCAGGGCGAACAGACCGAGCAGGCCCACGGGCACCGTCAGCCAGGGGGGAATGCCCGCCTCCAGCTCCCGGCGCAGCACCCGCAGCGGCGGCACCTTGAGCAGGCGCAGGAAGGGGATGAAGGCCAGCAGCAGGGTGATGAAGAAGGCGACCGCCAGACCCAGGGCAAAGGGGCGCCAGGAGGGGGGTGGCAGATCAGCTGGCAGCAGATCCCCCAGCAGTTGCAGCGTCAGCCACTGCATGGCGCTCCCCGCCACCAGGCCGATCAGGGCACCTATCAGGGTCAGGGAGGCGAGGAGGGTCCCCATCAGTTGCCAGAGCGTACGCCGCGACGCCCCCAGCGTCTTGAGCAGCGCCACCATGTTGGTCTGGCGCTCGGCGAAGTGGCGCACCGCTATGCCCATGGCCAGGGCCCCCAGCAGCACGCCGGCCAGGGACGCCAGGCGGAAGAAGCGCTCGGCATTGGCCAAGGACTTGCCGACCTGGGAGCCCTGATCGTCGGGCTTGATCAGCTTCTGCCCCGCCGTCAGCTTGGGCTTGAGCCAGCGCTCATAGCGGGCTACCCCCTCCCTGGGCCCCTTGATGAGATAGCGCCACTGCTGGCGGCTGCCCGGCAAGAGGGCGCCGGTTGCCTCGATATCGGCGCTGTGGATCAGCGCCCTTGGCGCCATCTGGAAGGGGCTGAAGCCCTGATCCGGCTCTTGGCCCAGCTCCCCCGCCACCTTCAATCTGGTGTTGCCGACTTCCAGCTCGTCCCCGAGTTTGGCACCGAGCAACTGCATCACCCGGGCGGAGAGCCAGATCTCGCCGGGCGCAGGGGCACGCTGGGGCATCAGCTCCAGCTTGCCATAGAAGGGGAAATCGCTCGGCACGGCGCGAATGGACGCCAGCTGCAGGCCGTCGCCGTGAAACAGCATGCTGTTGAAACTGACCGTGGTCTGGACGAGGAGCCCCTCCTGCTTCGCCTGGGCGAGCCAGGCTTCGGGCGCCGGTGTGGCGGAGCGCAGCACCCGATCCGCCCCGATGAAGTCGCGGCCCGAGGCCTTGAGCCCCGCATCCAGCCGATCCGCCACCAGGGCCACGCTCAGCACGCAGGCCACGCTCAGGGCCAGCGCCAGCACGAACCAGCGCAGCTCCCCGCTGAAGCCTTCCCGGCGCAGCAGCTTTAAACCCAGTCTCCATTGATTCATGACTTGCTCCCCATGCCCGGCGCCTGCGTCAGTCCGGGCAGCAACTTGTCATTGACGCCTTCCCCACACATTAACGTGAACCCCAATCGCCATTGATTCATGACAGCTCCCTGACACGGGGAGCCAAGGTGGCTTCAGATGCTGGCGCATCTGCCTCCAGCCGTCCCGCCGCCATCACCAGCTGCCGCTGGCAGCGCTGGGCCAGCTCATGATCGTGGGTCACCACCACCAGGGTGGTGTTGTGCTCGCGGTTGAGACGAAACAGCAGCTCGATCACCGTCTCTCCCGTCTTGCTGTCGAGGTTGCCGGTCGGCTCGTCCGCCAGCAGCAGGCTGGGGCGGGTCATAAAGGCACGGGCTATGGCGACGCGCTGCTGTTCCCCCCCGGACAGGCGCGGCGGCAGGTGGTGCAGTCGCTCGGCCAGCCCGACCTGGGTGAGCAGCTCGCGGGCCCTGGGCTCACAGTCGGTCTCGCCGCGCAGCTCGGCCGGCAGCATGACGTTCTCCAGGGCGCTCAGGGTGGGCAGCAGCAGGAAGGACTGGAACACGAACCCCACCTGCTCGGCGCGCAATCTGGCCCGCCCCTCCTCGTCCAGCCGGGTCAGGGACTGGCCCAGGATCTCTATCTCGCCGCTGCTCGGCAGGTCGAGTCCGGCCAGCAGGCCGAGCAGGGTGGACTTGCCGGATCCGGAGGCGCCGACCAGAGCCAGCGTCTCGCCGGTATTGACTTGCAGATCGATCCCTTCAAGGATGGTGAGACTTTCCTGGCCGAGGCGAACGGTTTTGCCGAGCCCCCTGACGGTGATAATGGGCGTTGAACTCATGATGCGTTTCCTGTTTGCCTTAACCTGTAATGACAATAGATCCTGGGAGTTGAATGCATGACCCGTGTCTTGTTCGTCTTGAGTTGCCTGTGTTGCTGGATTTCATCGGTCCAGGCGCAAACCCTGCTGGTACTGGGGGACAGCCTGAGCGCCGGCTACCAGATGCCGGCCGAACAGAGCTGGCCTGCCCTGCTCAATGAGAAGTGGCAGCAGCAGGGTGGCGAGCACAGGCTCATCAACGCTAGCATCAGTGGTGAAACCACCCAGGGGGGGCTGGCCCGCCTGCCTGCCCTGCTCGAGGAGCACAAGCCTGACTGGGTGCTGATCGAGCTGGGGGCCAACGATGGCCTGCGCGGCTTCGCCCCCGCCATCACCCGGGCCAACCTCACCAAGATGGTGGAGCTGGCCAAGGCCAGCCAGGCGAAGACGGTGCTGACCCAGATCCAGCTGCCCCGCAACTATGGCGCCCGCTACCTGCAGCAGTTCGAGCAGATCTTCCCGGAGCTGGCGCAGGCCAATGACCTGCCGCTGATGCCCTTCTTTATCGATGATATTGTGCTGCGCCCTGAACTCATGATGAACGATGGGCTCCACCCCACGGCGGCGGCGCAGCCCCAGATCCGCGACCGGGTCGCCCGCTTTATCGAGCCCCTGCTGACCCAGTAACCCCAGGGGAACGGCATTGGCCCACTGTCCGCCAAAACAGAACACCCGCCAAGGCGGGTGTTCTGTTATCGGGCTGGCTTGGGGGTTGACCCCAGGCGATAAGCCTTTGAGTCGGGTTCAAGCCCCCAGGATCTGGCGCATCCGCTCCTGGGTGACCCCGACCAGCAGATCAGGCTGGAACTTGGAGATGAAGCGGTCGCATCCCACCTTCTTGACCATGGCCTCGTTGAAGTTGCCGCTCAGTGAGGTATTGAGGGTGATGAATAGATCGGCCATGCGCGGATCGCTGCGCACCTCGTGGGTCAGGCGATAGCCATCCATCTCCGGCATCTCGGCGTCCGTGATCATCAGCATGATCTCGTCGGTCACCTTCTTGCCCGCATCGCACCACCCCTTGAGCAGCTTGAGCGCCTGCAGCCCATCCTGGCACTCGATCACCTCGAGGCCGAGCTGGGCGAGGGTCTCGCGCACCTGATTGCGTGCCGTGCTGGAGTCATCGACGATGAGCACCCGGCGCCCCTGCATCTGGGGCAGGATCTCCTTGTCCAGCACCTCCGCCGAGATGCGGATGTCATAGGTGATGATCTCCGCCAGCACCTTCTCCACGTCGATGATTTCGACAATCTGGTCGACCCCGCCCTCCGGGATGCGGGTGATGGCGGTGAGGTAGTTGGCGCGCCCCGCCGAACGGGGGGGCGGCAATATGTCCTTCCAGGTCATGTTGACGATGTGGGCCACCTGCCCCACCAGGAACCCCTGAATGGTGCGGTTGTATTCGGTGATGATGAGGTTGGATTCGTTGTCGACCGCCATGGGACGCATGCCGATGGCACCGCGCAGGTTGATGACGGGAATGGAGACACCGCGGATGTTCGCCACCCCGCTGATGTTGTGATGGGAGCCCGGCATCTTGTTGAGATGGGGCAGCTTCACCACCTCCCGCACCTTGAAGACGTTGATCGCAAACAGCTGCTGGGTACCCAACCGGAACATCAGCAACTCCAGGCGATTCTCCCCCACCAGCTGGGTACGTTGATCCACTGAATCCAATATGCTCGCCATATAAAGCCCTTACGTCCGTTTTCCGAGTGCCGCCCCGCGATGGGGCGCCAGCATGCCAACCAGACCCGCATTCCCCCGGCAGGAGCAACGCAAGTCTCTATAGAAATAATGAAAAGGGTCGAGAAAAGATAGGATCTTGACCACGGGTCGTGATCCTCACCCCATAGCCTCATGCCGGCAGCCCCTCATCGCCATCGACCCGACATAGAGAGTTATCGACCAGGAGGGGAGAATGCTGAACCCGGGATTGCGCCTGATGGCCGAGAAAGAGCACACCTTAAACTGCGCCCATAAAAAAAACCGGCCGCGAGGCGGCCGGTCAAAAAATACAGTAGGCAGTCAGGGAACGACTTAGAAGTGGTACTGCATGGCCACGCCAACGACGTCGTCGGTGTTCTGGCCAAATTTGTTGTACCCGTCAGAACCGTCGCTGCTCAGCAGGTTGGCCTTGTAATCAACGTAGACGTCGAAGTTGTCGTTGATGTTGTACCAGGCACCGATGGAGACGTACTCGGTCAGGGTGTCGTCAATGTTCTGGTCGGAATCTTTCACGTCCAGGCGGTTGTACGCCAGGGACGGCTTCCACTGACCCCAGGTGTACTGAACCACGGCTTCGTAACCGTTGCTCTCGGAGGCATAACCGCCGTTGCCACCCTGATTCACGTAGACGTGGTCTTCGCCGTAGGCGTAGGTCGCGGCAGCGTACAGGTTGTTGGCGTTGTACTTGATACCGACGGCGGTCAGCTTGGCGTCGTCGCTGCCACCGAAGTTGGAGTTGGCAGCCTGATCGGCAGTCTTGCCGGCCTGGTTATAGGCCAGACCCAGGCTGATGCCCATGTCGAAGTTGTAGTTGGCAGACAGGGCGTAGCCCTCTTCGGAGCCCTTGGTCCAGCTGGACGCGCTCTCGTTCTGCGCTTCGTTCTCGCCGGTGAACTGGGCACCCAGCACCAGACCGTCGAAGGTGTAGATGTACTGGGCCAGGCCGTTGGTGCGACCGGTACCGAACACTTCGGTACCCTTGCCCAGGCCATCTCCGCCCCACTCCGGCAGAACGTCGGTGTAGTCGTTAACGGCCTTGGCAATCAGACCGTCCTGACGACCGTAGCTGAAGGCGCCGAAACGATCGTTCTTGATGCCAACGTAGGCATAACGCAGCTCGTTGTCGGAGCTGTTGGTCGGTACGTTGTACTCGACGAAGCCGTTGGCGACGGTTTCTTCGTTGATGCGGGTCTCACCACCGATGCGCAGACGCAGGTAGCTCTGATCGCCACTCTCGTCGTCGTTGTCGCTACCGTAGTACATGCCTTGAACACGGCCACCGATGTCAAGCTTGGTACCATCCTGGTTGTAAACGGTAGAAGCTTGTGCACCACCGGCCAGCAGCAGGCTGGAGATGGCCATCGTCAATGCTGTCTTTTTCATTGTTCGTTCCTCTGAGGTGTAAACCAGACCTGTGCTCGGTCGTTGTCATTTTGAATCGGGTTCATTTCCGATGACCTAGGGTAGATCTGCGAACCTTGATGGGAACTGAAGCTGGGGGCGATTAATTAGAAATACTCGATTCAACCCGCTTGCCGCGACACTAAGTGTCATAAGGTCAGGTTATTTAAGAATTTTAAACCGAATAAATGAATAATTCAGAGCAATGGAGATGCCATAACTCAAGATGGCAGACGCTTGTATCGAGGAGGGGTCACTGAAAGGCTGACGGGGCGGGTTCCACTCGCCCCAAGGATGCCTCAGGCAGGTTGCCAGTCCTGCATGACGCGCAGCAGGTCTTTCCAGCTGACGATGCCCACCAGGGCGCCGTTTTCCAGTACCGGCAGGCAGGAGACATGTTGCTCCAGCATGATGGCGGCGGCTTCCGGCAAGGACGATTCGGGGGAGATGGTGATGGGTTGGCGGCTCATGATCTGGTGGGCCCGCCGGTTGAGGGTCTCGGTGTCGCGGTTCATCTCGGCATCAGTGTCGAGATAGGGGCTGAGGGCGCGCAGCAGATCCCGGTCCGAGATGACTCCCACCAGCACGTCATCTTCCAGCACCAGCAGGTGGCGAAAGTGGGCCTGCTCGAAGATCGCCTTGATGACACCCAGCCTGTCATCCATGGAAACGGTCGCAACCCGGGTCGTCATGATCTCTTTAATCAACATGGAAGCCTCCTGCCCCCTGACAGATGTCTCTGTTATGGCACGTTTTTCTTGCCGCAGCCAGCCATGTCCCCCTGCCTCAAGTGCAAATCCGAGTCATTTCACGTAAGATCCGCGCCAGTTTCTCCCCTTCATTGAGCCAAGCAGATCCATCCATGATAGTTGCCAGTCAAATCGAACTGATCCGCGGCGGCCGCACGCTGCTGGACAACGCGTCCGCCACCATACACCCCGGCCACAAGGTGGGCCTGGTGGGCAAGAACGGCTGTGGCAAGTCCACCTTCTTTGCGCTGGTGCGGGGCGAGCTGGCCATCGACAACGGCAGCTTCAGTCTGCCCGCCGGCTGGCAGATTGCCGGCGTGGCCCAGGAGACCCCGGCGCTGGACTGCTCCGCGCTGGAGTACGTGGTCGATGGCGACAAGGAGTTCCGCGCCCTCGAAGCCCAGCTGGCCCAGGCCGAGGCGGATGACAATGGCCTCCTGGTCGCCGAGCTGCACGGCCGGCTCGACACCATAGGCGCCTACAGCATCCGCGCCCGCGCCGCCGAGCTGCTGCACGGGCTGGGCTTTGGTGGCGATCAGCTCGACTCGCCGGTAAGGAGCTTCTCCGGTGGCTGGCGCATGCGCCTGAACCTGGCCCAGGCCCTGCTGTGCCGCTCCGATCTGCTGCTGCTCGATGAACCGACCAACCACCTGGATCTCGACGCCGTCATCTGGCTGGAGAAGTGGCTCAAGGGCTATCAGGGCACGCTGGTGCTGATTTCGCACGACCGCGACTTCCTCGATTCGGTCATCAACCGCATCATCCACATCGAGAACGGCAAGCTCAACGAATACACCGGCGGCTACTCCGACTTCGAGCTGCAGCGCGCCGAGCAGCTGGCCCAGCAGCAGTCCATGTACGAGAAGCAGCAGCGGGAGATGTCCCACATGCAGGCCTATGTGGACCGCTTCCGCTACAAGGCCTCCAAGGCCCGTCAGGCCCAGAGCCGGTTGAAAGCCATGGAGCGGATGGAGAAGATCCTGCCCGCCCACGCCGACTCCGAGTTCAGCTTCGAGTTTCGCGAGCCCTCGGCCCTGCCGACCCCCCTCATCGCCATGGAGAACCTGTGCGCCGGTTACGGTGACAAGGTGATCCTGGAGAAGATAAAGATGAACCTGGTGCCGGGCTCGCGCATCGGCCTGCTGGGGCGCAACGGCGCCGGCAAGTCCACCTTTATCAAGATGCTGTCGGGCTCCAATGCGCCGCTCTCCGGCAAGCTGGAGGTGAGCGCCGGGGTCAGCATCGGCTACTTCGCCCAGCATCAGCTCGAAACCCTGCGCCTGGACGACACCCCCCTCGATCACCTGGCCCGCCTCGCCCCGGACAAGTCCGAGCAGGAGCTGCGCAACTACCTCGGCAGCTTCGGCTTCCACGGCGACAAGGCGCTGGACAAGGTGGCCCCCTTCTCCGGTGGCGAGAAGGCGCGGCTGGTGCTGGCCCTCATCACTTGGCAAAAGCCGAACCTGCTGCTGCTGGATGAACCGACCAACCACCTGGATCTGGAGATGCGCCACGCCCTGACCATGGCGCTGCAAGGCTTCGAGGGCGCCATGGTGGTGGTCTCTCACGACCGTCACCTGCTGCGCACCACCACGGATGACTTCTATCTGGTCCACGGTGGCCGGGTCGAGCCGTTCGACGGCGATCTGGACGACTACCACAAGTGGCTCGGGGAGCAGGAGAAAGAGGCCAACGCCAAGCCGGTGGACGGCCCCGTCTCCGCCAACTCGGCGGTGGCACGCAAGGATCAGAAGCGGCTCGAGGCCCAGTTCCGCCAGCAGACCCGGCCCCTGCGCCAGAAGCTGGAGAAACTCGAGGCCAGCATGGAGAAGCTGCAGGGCAAGCTTGGCGACATCGAGAGCCAGCTGGCCGATCCCGCCATCTACGAAGAGAGCGCCAAGGGCAAGCTCTCCGAGCTGCTCAAGTCCCAGGGCCCCCTCAAGGAGCAGCTGGAAGAGGTGGAGCTGGAGTGGATGAGCCTCTCTGAGGAGCTGGAAACCATGGAGCAGGCCTTCTTTGCGTGACGAACAGCTGATGGCAAGCGAGCGGGTCGCCGTGCACGAGCTGCCGACGCCGCTCGGCTTCTGGCACTGGAGCGGCAAGGTCTATGGCCAGCGCAGCCAGGACTGGCTCGAGGTGCAGAGCCAGGGGGGCAACGTCAACCTGGCGCTCCTGCTGCATCATCTGGACTTGCTCGGCATCCCGGTCGACCTCACCGATCTGCAACCGGCCCTGGTTCAGACCGAGGCGGTGCTGCTCCCCTGGCGCACCCTGCGCCAGCAAGCCAAGGCGCGGCTGGCCGAGGAAGAGTATCAGGCCATGCTGGCCCACGAGCTGGAGCTGGAGCGGCTGCAACAGGGAGTCTTGCTGCAGACCCTGCGCGGCCTCTCCCTGTTTCGTGGCAAGAGCCACAACCTGTTGAACTATCTATCGTTACTGGGTGCCCAGCAGGGCCCCCTCAGAGACCTAATATGCTGAGCTACCGCCACGCCTTCCACGCCGGCAACCATGCCGACGTGCTGAAACACGCCGTCCAGGCCCTGATCATCGAGTCCCTCAAGAAGAAGGAGAAGCCCTTCATCGTGCTGGACACCCATGCCGGCGGCGGTCTCTATGACCTGCGCGGCGACTGGTCCCAGAAGAAGGCGGAGTACGCCGACGGCATAGGCCGCCTGTGGGACGAGCGGGCCCAGTGGTCTGCCATGGCCCCCTATCTTGGCGTCATCGAAGAGATGAACAGCGATGGTCAGCTGCACTACTACCCGGGTTCCCCCGAGCTGTCGCGCCGCCTTATCCGCGAGCAGGACAAGCTGGCCCTGATGGAGCTGCACAACAACGAGGTGGAGGATCTTCGTGCCAACATGGGTTATGACCCCCGCGTCGCCGTCCACCACCGTGACGGTTTCGAGGGACTGGTCGCCCTGCTGCCGCCGACGCCGCGCCGCGGCCTGGTGCTCATCGACCCTCCTTATGAGCTCAAGGAAGATTACTTCGCCGTGGTCGATACCCTTAAAAAAGCACAGAAGCGCTGGGCCACCGGCATCTACGCCCTCTGGTATCCCATCCTCGGGCAGGAGGCGGACAAGTCCCGCGAAATGCTCAAAGCGATCAAGCGGGAAAACTTCGGCAACGTCCTGGTGGCAGAGCTGGAAGTGGCCGGCCAGACCGCCGATTGGGGCATGAACGGCTCCGGCATGCTGATCATCAGCCCCCCCTGGATGCTGGACGAGCAGATCGAAGCCTTCCTCAAGCCCCTGTGCGCCAAGCTGGCCCAGGGCGCCGGCGCCCAGTACAGGGTGGAGTGGCTCAACAAGACAGCCGACTGAACCCCTTACCGACCGCAAACATGACAAAGCCCCGAAAGGGGCTTTTCTCTGTCTGCCGTTGCCGGGATGACGCCGCTCGCCTCAGGCCCTCACGGGCATATCTCGCCAGAGCGCCAGAATGAGCAGCGCCAGCAGGGCGAAGGGCGGCACCAGGCAGAGCAGCACGCACAGGACGGTGACAAGCACGGGGTGGCGGCTCTTGCGCCGGGCCAGTCGCCAGGCCACGACGCCGACGACGATCATCAGCAGCAGGATAAACAGCACATAGATGTTGGCATTAATGGTCATGAAAGCTCCTTTTTCATGGCAAAAGGCACACTCTAGCGCCGTTGTGGCCCCAGGCAACTCCCAATCTGGTGGCTTCTCCCTCGGTCGATAGGCTTTTTCTATTTAGCTGATAGATGAGAATAGTTTTCATTTGATGTAATTCTGGGTGATACTGCCTTCATCGCCAGAGGAGACACCATCATGAAAAAGACCATCAGCTTCGCCATCCTGCACTTCAGTGTCGCCTTCACAGTGGCTTACCTGCTGACCGGCGAACTGCTCACCGCCAGCCTGATCGCCCTGATCGAGCCCGCCGTCAACACGGTCGCCTTCTACTTCCACGACCTTGGCTGGCACAAGCTCAAACCCGACCACAGCCTGCAGGCCAAGACCAGCAGCTTCGCCCTGGTGCACTTCTCGGTGGCCTTCGCCGTCGCCTACCTGCTGAGCGGCGAGCTGCTCACCGGCGGCGTGATGGCACTGATCGAACCTGCCATCAATACAGTGGTGTTCTTCTTCCACGAGCGGCTGTGGCGCAACCGCCAGCAACTGGCGCTGGCATAAGGGAGGGCGACCAGCCCTTCCCTTTCACGAGCGGCTATAGCAGGTGCTGGCCTAAAGGAGGAAACCGGCCCCGTGAGGGGCTCAGAGCTCGACGACACCGACACTCCCCTTGCCATAGCGACTCATTCTTTGATCCCGCCCGAAAATCCATCACCCTGCCCTTCCCCTCGGCGCCACCCCAGCTAACATACCCGAATGGCAATACATCCCTCATCGGAGTCACCCATGAGCCACGCCAGCCCTCAAGCGCAGCCAAACAGCAGCACACTGGAAACTGACATTCAGGGGCGGTAGCTTGCCTAAAAGCAGTAACCAGCAAACAGAGCGGTTTCTTTTCCAAAAATTTCTGAGTGGAGGCTGTGCATGGAAACACAAACGCTGCATCGGGGTCGGCTGATCGACCATCTCCAGCTGGTGGTGAAGGATCTTGCTGCCAGCGAGCGCTTTTACACGGCCACGCTGGCCGCCCTCGATGTGTCCATAGGCGGCGCGGGTGAGGGTTACTTCTGGGCAGACGAGCTGTTTGTCACCGCCATCGACAGCCCGGCGGCACTTGGGGTGCTGACCGGCCGTCATCACCTCGCCTTTCAGGCGCAAGACAGGGCCATGGTGGATCGCTTCTACCACGCAGCGCTGGCCCACGGCGGCCAGGACAATGGCGCCCCCGGCGAGCGGGTCTATCACCCCGGCTACTACGCCGCCTTTGTCCTCGACCCGGACGGCAATAATATCGAAGCGGTATATCACGGCGAGGCAGCGCGCAGCGCGAGTTCAGTGGTGATTCGGTTTTAGAAAAAGAATAGAAGACCAGTAAGGCGAACCTTGCCATGGAGCAACAAGGTGACTACGCCTCACTCAACATAGTGATGTCCTGATTTTCTAATTGCTGTACTTTTACAGTGATAAAGGAAAATCCTAGAAAGGAAGTCATTCGAATATGAACAGATACAGAGCCAAAATGGTAATATGATGCTTTTAAATAAATACTCCATCACGGTAAAAGCGTCGATACGGAATCATACATGTAATTTAATTATAAAATTAGTCCTACTTTCATTCTAGTCACTATTAAGTGCATAAGCCAATAGGTAGTGAAATATGAGCTATAAAGGTCCAGAAAACCCTAAAGAGAAATTAACTGAAATTTTAGACCCAAAACTTTTAGTTGATTTAAGTGCAGACATTTTGTTTTCCTTAGGCTGTACTAATACAAAAAAAATGGATGGTCCCGGTGATGGTGGCAGAGATCTATATGCGGAAAACCAATCAGGCGAAAAGTTACTAGTGCAATGTAAGTATCATAATAACTCTGAGTTAGTCTGTAGTAGCAGAGAGTTATCCGAACTCCCAATGGCTTTAATTAAATTCAACTATAAAAATGGTATTTTTATTACAAATGCTAAAATTTCACCACAAGCCAAAAGAGAATATCTAGACAACTATCCAACTTTTAATCTAAATTTTATAGATGGCGATATGTTATGTTCTATTGTTTTAGATAATCCTTTGTTAAGATCAATTTGGTTTGATGGCGAGTCATTTATAAGGAAATTATTAACCATTAACTTCCCAATCTTGATAAGAGAGCATGAAAATGATCTTCCATACATTATTAATGATCATGCAGAAGAGCAAGATATCACAATTCTTCTAACCGATTTTAGAAATTCGTTAAACCATTTAAAGTTTTCCATCAACAAAATATTTCTAGATACAAGAATATTTGAGCCATATAAAGCGCCAGTACCACTAACATGTGAAGAGGGTGCCAACTCATTATTCTCTTTTTCAGCGATAACAGTTGAAGGATTAAACACATTAATAGAAATCAATGATTTAATACAGAACTTAGCAAACATTCTATCAACATGGACACAACTAAGTTTAAGTTCATTTACTATTCGATTTGGCACACCTCATATAGTCAATAGGCCTAATACTCAGGACGGTTCAAGGTTAGAGCTTGATGTTAAACCAATTAGCTTCGTAAAAACAAAATCATTTTTTGGCACCGAATATGAGTTTATTGATACTCATAGATCCAAGAATTGGACTAGTGTTAACGATGCTAGAGTTTCAGAAGCTGAATACATTAGATTATTTAATAAAGAATTAAATATTTGCCTCGACCATATACTAATAAGTCGTATTGGATGGAGTGAGCAGCTTACAAAACTGGCCATTATTGAACAGAGAAAATTGCAATGGCAACAATCCATTTTTTGCGTAATCAAAAAATTTGATGTTTGGCCATATAAAAACATACCAACTCCAGATGAAAAGTCAGAATGGTATGTTGATAATGAAATGATATGTGGTTGGCTACATCATGCGCTACTTGGCTATCTATCTATTCCAAGACAAAGAAATTCTGAATCATTAGACCATATATTAAAAATGCCAAGCGAAGAAGAATGGTTAGAAAAGAGATCTTCAATCTCTCATGAATTATCAAAAATAAATGACGTCAAAATAATACCTCCGAGTACAGCAAGGCATATGATTGCTATAAAAGGTTCTGATCCTTTTGAATTACCAGAAAAAGTGAAATATATTTGCGGTGAAATTACTTCTTATCCTGAAAACATACCCAGCCCTATATTGCCATACTCTCGTCTTTTTTTGATCGAGTTTATAATAAATACAGATAATGTTTCTGACGCCGAAATGGAAAACATAAAATGCATAATATTAGGCATGGATAAAGTTGATGAGCTCAAGATAGAAGTAGAAAAAAGCAAACAACTATTTCATTTTAATATAATACCAAACATTGATGGGATTGAACATAAAACAACAAAAAACATCCTTGATGAAATTCATTTAATATCAAAAAAAATTATGTCCACTCTAGAGGTAAATATTCACAACAAATTCCAAGTCATCACAGACAAATATTGGCTTGATAATTACAAAATTTCCTTTGGTGTAAATTGGCGTGAGTCATCAAAACAATATGTTGGGCAATTGAATATTACAGAACCAGTCACAATTGATGAATTAAAAAAGATGATGAGTCCATAATGTACTTAGCAAAAAATTAATTTTTGACGTTTTTTTTCAACCACTCCATAGGTGATTGTTATAAGCAGTGTGAATAGGGATTTCCTTTGGCAAAGCAAGTAGGTTTGATTAGCGCAGCGTATTCTGACCATCATCTATAACCCAGCCGCTATATAAGCAAGGATCGGGAAATCTCCTTGGGGAGCCCTTTTCGGCCACCTAGTGGCCCTGTCTGGCTCGCCGGAGTCACTATAAGCTGGATTTATGAGTTTTCCGATGATGACCCCATATTTGCTTATATTGGCGATCACCAGTCCACCAGCACCTGCTGCGGCCCCATCACGGGTCAGCTCGGCCATATCCCGCCCCTGCGGCACACCTCACTGCGCCGCAGACAGGCAGGGTATTGTTTCCCCCTGAAAGCCGCCGAGCCGAGTTTAGCGGGTCAGGAGCGCCGTCATGGACGACGGCGCAGCCGCAGGCGGCACAGGGATGTGCCGTGTGCGGCGATCCGTCCGACCCGATGAAGGAGGCGAGGGAATCCGCGAAGCGGACGGCTTGCTGGGGGAGAAGACCTTTGGTGACTTTGGGTCTTTCCAAAGTCACTCGCCCCGGCCCGAAGGGCGGGCGAAACCCCGTCGAGGGCAACGCCCTCGCATGCTATGGGGCAAAGCCACATCCAAGGCCCCGTGGGGATGCATTCCCCCCTGCCGCTGGCCTATAGTGGGCTCCTTTCACACCACCTTTGCGAGCAGCACCATGTATATCGGCGAATTTGCCCGGCTGGCGGGCACCACTCCCAAGGCTGTCCGTCTCTACGAGCAGCTCGGGCTGCTGCCCGAGCCCAGGCGGCGCGGCAAGTATCGCGTCTACCGGGCCGAGGATCTGGAGTGGGTCGGCTTTATCCGCGAGGCCCAGCAGCTCGGCTGCAAATTGGGCGAGCTGGTCCCCTTGCTGGCGGGCCTCACCAGTCTCGCCGAGTTTCCCTGGCAGAAGGTGGAGCAGCTTATCGCGGGCAAGCTGGCGCAGATCGAGGCCGAGGTGGTCAGGCTGCAACGCCAGCATCAATCCCTGACCCAATGCGCCGAGTTGCTCGCGCAGCACCCCTGCCGGTATGGCGACCCCGTCCCACGCGACCCCGAATCGCAGCTTCATCAGAGGGATGCAGGGCAGGCGCACAAGGTGGCTTGACTCTGTCCCATGGGACAAGGGGTGTAATGGGGGCTCACTTCATCAGGAGCCACGCCATGACACCCAAGCTACTTATCATCAACGGCAACCCCAAACCCGACAGCCTCTGCCATGCCCTGGCCAGGGAGTATGCCCGCAGCGCCGAGGAGGGCGGCGCAGAGGTCACCCTGCATCACGTGGGGGAGCTCGCCTTCGAGCCGGATCTGCACCATGGCTATGACGAGACGCAGCCCCTCGAGCCCGATCTGCAGGCATTGCAGCAGAGCCTGAAGCAGGCCCACCATCTGGTGATCGTCGCCCCCCTCTGGTGGGGCCACCTGCCGGCCCGGCTCAAGGGGTTGCTGGACAGGGTGCTGCTCTCGGGGTTTGCCTTTCGCTATCAGGAAGGCAAGGCGCTTCCCGAGCGCCTGCTCGCCGGCAAGACGGCGCGCCTGCTGCTCACCATGGACAGCCCTGTTTGGTACTACCGCTGGTGGCTGGGCTCCCCCGTCGAGCGCACCCTCGCCAAGCCGGTGCTGGGGCTGTGCGGCATCCGGCTGACCCATCGCCAGCATCTGGGGCCTGTCCATACCGCCAGCGAGCGGGAGCGACAGCGCTGGCTGGGCCGTACCGCCGCCGCGGCCCGCAGTGATGCACAGCGGCTGGCGCGGCGGCGATCCTGATGACCATTGTTGTCGGCATCGGTGCCCAAAGAGGCGGGCAAGGGAGCCAGGGGTGAAAAAGTCCTCGGCGGCCCGGCGCCCTTGTGCTGTAGTAAGTGGGAATCCCCTCTTGCTGGAGCCTTTTCGATGACCAAGATGTTGCTGGGCACCCTCGCCTTGATGCCACTGCTGGCCAGTGCCGCCACCCCTTCCTTTGATTGTGCCAAGGCCCACAGCGCGGCCGAGCAGCTTGTCTGCCAGGACGCCGGGCTGGCGGCGCTGGATAACGAACTCGCCGCCCTCTACCCCAAGGCGATGAGCCAGCTGTCGGCCGAGCAGCAGAAGACGGAGAAGGCGATGCAGCGCGGCTGGATCAAGGGGCGCAACGAGTGCTGGAAAGAGAGCGACTCGCGCCAATGCGTGGAGGAGAGCTACCAGCTGCGCATCACAGAGCTGCAGATAAAGGGGGGGCAGCTGAGGGTGCCAAGCCCGGTCGACTACCAGTGCGACGGCGGGATCCGGCTCTCGACCTACTTCTACAACGAGGCCAAGCGGCCCGCCGCCGTGATCAACCTGAGCGAGGGGACGCAGCAGTCGCAGGTGCTCGCCTTTGAAGCCCCCAGCGCCAGCGGCGCCCGTTACGAGGGGCAGAATCTCACGCTGCTGACCAAGGGGAAGGAAGCCAGGCTGGAGCGTTATGACCAAGCCGCCCGGCAGTGCCGCGTCAGCGGCCAATAAGCCCACCCCTCCCATGAAAAAGCCCCGCAGTTGCGGGGCTTTTTGTTAGCGGTCACAGGGGTTATTTCACCGCTATAGCCTCGGCCATCGGGGTCTGGAACTCCTGCTCTGCCTCGGCGAAGCGATCCAGCATGGCCTTGGAGGGCGCCTTGTCCAGCAGGCTGAACACCACTATCGCCAGGGTGGCGAAGACGAAGCCCGGAATGATCTCGTACAGGCCCAGCCAGCCGAACTGTTTCCAGACGATGACGGTCAGGGCACCGGCCAGCATGCCGGCCAGGGCGCCGTTGCGGGTCATGCGGGACCAGAGCACCGAGAGCAACACCACGGGGCCGAAGGCGGCACCGAAGCCGGCCCAGGCGTAGCTCACCAGCCCCAGTACCCGGTTCTCCGGGTTCACGGCCACGGCGATGGCGATGAGGGAGATCACCAGCACCATGGCGCGGCCGACCCACACCAGCTCTTTCTGGGAGGCATTCTTGCGCAGGAAGGGCTTGTAGAGATCCTCGGTGATGGCGCTGGAGCAGACCAGCAGCTGACAGCTCAGGGTACTCATCACCGCCGCCAGGATGGCGGAGAGCAGCACGCCGGCAATCCAGGGGTTGAACAGTATCTTGGAGAGCTCGATGAAGACGCGCTCCGGGTTGCCGGTGACGCCGGCGGCCTGCTCGGTGAAGGTGGAGAAGTAGGAGAGGCCGAAGAAGCCGATGGCCACGGCGCCGCCGAGGCAGAACACCATCCAGGTCATGCTGATGCGACGAGCGCTGGCCATGGAGTGGTGGGAGTCCGCCGCCATGAAGCGCGCCAGTATGTGCGGCTGACCGAAGTACCCCAGGCCCCAGGCCATCAGGGAGATGATGGCGATGAAGTCCAGGTTCTTGAACATGTCGAGGTTGCTGGCGTTCTGCGCCGCCACCTGCACCATGGCGGTGTCGATGCCGCCGACCGCGATGATGACGAACACCGGGGTCAGGATCAGGGCGAAGATCATCAGGGTGGCCTGCACCGTGTCTGTCCAGCTCACCGCGAGGAAGCCGCCGAAGAAGGTGTAGGTGATGGTGGCCGCGGCACCGACCCAGAGGGCGGTGTCATAGCTCATGCCGAAGGTGCTCTCGAACAGGCGGGCACCGGCCACCACGCCGGAGGCGCAGTAGATGGTGAAGAACAGCAGGATCACCAGGGCGGAGAGGATGCGCAGCACCCGGCTCTTGTCCTCGAAACGGTAGGTGAAGTAGTCCGGCAGGGTCAGGGCGTTGCGGTTCTTCTCGGTGTGAACCCGCAGCCGACCGGCCACCCAGCGCCAGTTGAAGTAGGCACCTATGGTGAGGCCGATGGCGATCCAGCTCTCGGAGATGCCGCCGATGAAGACGGCGCCCGGCAGGCCCATCAGGAGCCAGCCACTCATGTCGGAGGCCCCGGCGGAGAGGGCGGTCACCCAGCTCCCCATGCGGCGGCCGCCGAGAATGTAGTCGTCAAAGTTCTGGGTGGCGCGATAGGCGATGAAGCCGATCAGGACCATACCCAGGATGTACACCAGAAAGGTGATGAGCATTGGGGTGCTAGCTGTCATTCAAAACTCCGTTATGTGACTCTTGTACCCGTTCTCGCGACGGGCTCTTCCTTAAAAAACCGGCCTAGATTAATCAGCAGATCGCCTGATCACAACCACTTTTAACAAATAAAAAACACAGAGAAAACGTTTCACACCTAATCAAGTAACCAATCAAGAGCGGTTAGGCCGGATTTTATCCCGACACTGCAAAGACTTACCCTCCTTTACGCATCATAAAAAAGCCCCGACCTTGGCCGGGGCTCGACATCGAGGGCAACCGGATCAGCGGTTGATGGCGATGGGCATGCCGCTACGCTGCTCCAGGGCCTGCTTGACCAGCTGGGAGTCGCTGTCCGCGTGGGCGATGAAACGGGTCACCGCGGTGGACATGGGCAAGGGTGCCGGCAGGCTGGAGTTGAACTCCTCCTGGCTGCGGGAGAGGGGCTGGTGCACTTCCAGATAGCGACGACCATCCGGCTCGACCGAGGCCTTGATCGGCTGGTTCACGAACTGGACGCGGGTGCCGACCGGTACCTGCTTGAACAGATACTCGATGTCGTCGTTACGCAGCCGCACGCAGCCGTGGCTCACCCGCAGGCCGATGCCGAACTGGGCATTGGTGCCGTGGATGGCGTACATCTTGCCGATGTAGAGCGCAAACAGCCCCATGGGGTTGTCCGGGCCGGCCGGCCAGACCGCAGGCAGGGTCTCGCCACGGGCGGCATACTCGGCGTGCATCTTGGCGGTCGGGGTCCAGGTCGGGCCCGCCTTCTTGCGCTGCACGCTGGTCACCCAGTCTTCCGGGGTGTCGGTGCCGAGCTGGCCGATGCCGATGGGCAGCACTTCCACCACCTTCTTGCCTTTCGGGTAGTAGTAGAGGCGCATCTCGGCCACGTTCAGCACTATGCCCTCGCGGGGGGCATCCGGCAGGATCAGCTGGTGCGGCACGACCAGCTTCTCGCCCGCCTGCAGCAGCAGGGGATCCGCCTTGGGGTTGGCTTCCAGCATGTTGGTCAAACCGAGCTGGAACTTGGCGGCGACCGCTTCCAGGGGCTGGCCCGCCTCTTCGGCCGGCACCACGTATTCCAGGTTCTCGCCCACCAGGCGGCTGTTGGCCGCAGGCAGGGCATATTCGACGGCAAGCACGGGCGTGGCGGTCAGGAGCAGGCTGCAGCACAGTGCAGCCGCCGTGTTGTGGAGGAGCTTCATAACTTTCCTGTGATATTGGGGTGATTCAGGACTCTGGCCAGGCCGGGGCGTGCGCGCCCGGGGCGAAGAGAAGGCCGCCATTTTTCTCCTCTGCACCGCAAATTTCAACCGACACGTGGTGACGGGTCGATGATTAATATGGCGTTTTCCCCTGGCCTCATCCTGCAACAAGAATCAAATCACCCGTTCTTCCAGGCATGCATGTCATAACCGGTTGGAGATTGATGCAACCGCAGATGAAATTGCCCGATAATGGCGACTATATGGTCGAATATATCGGCCTGGATCCCTTCGTAATCGGCCCAGGCGGTGGTCGCCGTGAAGCAGTAGATCTCCAGCGGCAGGCCGTCGGAGGTCGGTGCCAGCTGGCGCACCATCAGGGTCATGTCCTTGCGAATGCCGGGGTGGGCCCGCAGGTAGGCATCCAGGTAGGCGCGCAGGGTGCCGAGGTTGGTGAGGTGACGGCCATTGATGGGGCAGCTGATGGCGTCGCTCAGCTGCTGGTTGTAGCTGCTCAGCTCCTGCTCCTTGCGGCTGAGATAGGGCGCCAGCAATTTGGCCTGCTTGAGCTGCATCTGCTCCTCAGAGGTCAGGAAGCGCACGCTGGTCATGTCGATGTTGACGCTGCGCTTGATGCGCCGACCACCGGATTCCGTCATCCCCTGCCAGTTCTTGAAGGAGTCGGAGATGAGGGCATAGGTGGGAATGGTGGTGATGGTCTTGTCCCAGTTCGACACCTTGACCGTGGTGAGGCCGATGTCGGTCACCTCGCCATCGGCGCCGTACTTGTCCATCTGTAGCCAGTCACCGACGCTCAGCATGCGGTTGGCGGAGAGCTGGATCCCGGCCACCAGGCCGAGGATGGGGTCCTTGAACACCAGCATCAGCACTGCGGTCATGGCCCCCAGACCGCTGAACAGGAAGAGCGGCGACTTGCCGAGCAGCAGGGCTATCATCAGGATGCCGACCAGTATGCTGGCCACCAGTTTCACCCCCTGGAAGATGCCGCGCAGGGGCAGATCCCGTCCGAGCCGGGTATAACGGCTCACCGACAGCAGGCAGTCGAGCAGGGCGAACAGCGCCAGCAGCAGGAACAACAGGATCCAGAGCTGGGCCAGCATCTCGATCAGTTGCAGGCTGTCGGACTCCCTGGGCAGCCAGATCTCCGCCTGACCGAGCAACACGGCCCCTTGCAGCACGAAGGCGAGCCGGTAGAAGAGCCGCTGCTGCAACTGGGGCGGCAGCCACACCTGCTTGGTCTTGCCGAGCAGCCCCACCAGACGCACCAGCAGGATGCGGTGCAGCACCAGGTGCAGTGCCAACGCGGTCAGCACGATGAAGCCCAGGGCGATCACCAGCGCCATCATGGGGGTCACATCGACACCCAGGCCTGACAACCAGTTGAAAAATATCTCCTTCATCTCTACCTCCGCGATGTGAAACTGCGGTCAGGGTACGTATCTGGCCCCTCATGTCAAATGACAGGCCGCTCAATGCCCCCCAGAAACGACAACGCCCGGCAGGGGCCGGGCGTTGATTCGCTGCGAAGTGGCCTTAGCCGACCAGGCTCAGGGCATCGCGGGCGATGACCAGCTCTTCGTTAGTGGGCATCACTAGGGCCAGGCGGCTGCCTTCGGCGGTGATGGGGCCTTCACCGCCCAGCACGGCGGCGTTGTTGGCCTCTTTATCGACCTTGAAGCCGAACAGGGCCAGCCGTGCCAGCACCATCTCGCGCACCATGGCGGCGTTCTCGCCGATACCACCGGTGAACACCAGGGCATCCAGGCGACCGTCCATGGCGGCAGCGTAGGCCCCGACATACTTGGCCACCCGGTAGGTGAAGACATCCAGCGCCCGCTTGGCGCCGGCGTCGGTGGCGTAGTTGCTGGTGACGTAACGGCAGTCGCTGCTCGCTTCGGTCATCCCCAGCAGGCCGGACTCGCGGGTCAGCACCTGGTTGATCTCGTCCACGCTGTAGCCGAGCTGGTCATGCATGAAGAAGACCACGGCGGGATCTATGTCACCGGAGCGGGTGCCCATCGCCAGCCCTTCCAGCGGGGTCAGGCCCATGGAGGTATCGACGGACTCGCCGTTCTTGATGGCACAGACGGAGGCACCGTTGCCCAGGTGGCAGTTGATGAGGTTGAGCTCGGCCAGCGGCTTGCCCAGCGCCTTGGCTGTCTCTTCGGCGATAAAGCGGTGGGAGGTGCCGTGGGCGCCGTAACGACGGATGCCGTTCTCCTGATAGAGCTTGTAGGGCAGCGCGTAGAGGTAGGCTTCCTGCGGCAAGGTCTGGTGGAAGGCGGTGTCGAACACGGCCACGTTCTTCTCGGCCAGGGCCGGGAAGACCTTGAGGGCGGCACGGATGCCGATGAGGTGCGCCGGGTTGTGCAGGGGGGCGAACGGAATGGCGGCCTCGATGCCGGCGATGACGCCATCATCGATGCGCACGGAGCGGGAGAACTGCTCGCCACCGTGCACGATGCGATGGCCGATGGCGACCAGCTGCTCGGCGAGGGTCGGATCCTGGGGCAGGATGTGACCCACTATGTGGTCAAGGGCGGCCTGGTGCGCGGCACCGGCGCCCAGCATGGCCTCGCCCTTGACTCCGTGGAGTTTCCATTTGATACGTGCGTCATCCAGATTGAAGCATTCGGCCAGGCCGGACAGCATGTCCTCACCTGTTTCGGCGTCCATTACGGCAAATTTCAGGGAAGAGCTACCGCAGTTAAGGATCAATACCAACTTGCTCATGTTCTACATCTTCCTGTGCTTCGGCTTTATGCCGACAGTGTCGTGTCATCCAGAAGTGGATGGGATTCCCCTGCCGGGGGCTTATGGTCGCAGGAAAGTGCGCCCAATTTTTCAAACTGTCTGGCGCCGACCCATAGTCTGGCGCGCTCATCATTCTCAAACTCTCTGGCGCCGACCGCCAACTCTGGGCCAGGCGCGCTTATCCTTTCAAACTCTCTGGCGCCGACCCCGAGGCTGGCGCGCGCATCGAATCGTCAATGCGGGACAAGCCAGCGCGCATTCAACGCGGCCCTGTCGTGGCGGGTACCCGGGCACCCGGCGCTGCGGCTCAGACCGAGGTCAGCAGCGACTGGTGGACCTTGACGACCAGCTTCTTCACCAAGCCTGGGGTAGTCAGGGTACAGAGAGGGCGATGCAGTTCTCCCGGCCAGAAGATGGCAAAGTCGCCGGGCTGCAACGCCAGATAACTGGTCTGGTCGTCATCGACGAACCAGAGATCGGGGTGAGGATGATCGGCACCGTCGCTCACATAGGCATGGGGCCCGACGCCGATCCACTCCTCCCCCCGCAGCAGCAGCTGGATATCCAGATACTGCTCATGAAACTCGCCGCGGCGATCCGCGACCGGCTCGGTCAGATCCTCACTCACCAGGCAGAACAGCTTTAAGCCGTCTATGTCCTGCTTGCCAAGGGGCGCCTCACGCCAGTGGGCAAGACTCTTCACCACCTCGGCCATGATGCGGGCCAGGGGCGCGGGCAAGGGGGTGCGTTGCAAGGTATCCAGACTGCCGGTGATCATGGGGTTCGCATCCTTAGGTATATCTGCCGTCTATCTTTGTCCATCAATGAAAAAGGACCCCTAAAGGTCCTTATTCAGCGTCGTCTGCCATCCGTGCAGACTCGAAGAGCGCCTGGTTCGTCTTGTTGGCGCCGGGTCACTGTTGCACAGTCGCCCGCCCCTTGCCAAGAGATACCCGCTCATTCACCCGATGATCGTACCAGTTGAAACAATATTATTCACTACTCCATTGCCACCGACTTTGACCAGACGCAAAAACGGGAGCATCTGCTCCCGTTTTTTTCACCGAATCGGCGTCATTCAAACCTTGCTGGCGTTCTCCACCGGCTTGGCGTACATGGCACGCCAGATGGCCTTGTGTTCTTCCGGCACCTCCGACTGGCGGGTCAGGAAGGCGGTCTGCTCTATGGTGCTGGCCTTGCCGGGCACATCAGCGGCCAGGTAGTTGCCCGGGAAGAGGCGGTAGCTGCTCCAGATCGCCTTGTCGATGAGCGCGGCCAGTTCGTCCGGATCGCTGAAGCCTTCTGTGATGGGGGCGCCGAAGGAGACATGTACCCGCCCCTTCTGGCCGACGATGCCGGCGACTATGCTCTCGATGTCCTCGAACTCGCCCTTCTCGTAGCTGCCGTTGACCGACTTCTCGTAGAGCTCGCGCGCCTTGGCCTTGTCGGTGGGATCCAGCTCGTAGCTGATGCTGACCGGCACTATGTTGAGGCTGCGCATGTAGTCGACGAAGTCGATCTTCTGCTTCTTGCCGTCCACGTAGAACATCTTGAGGATGGCAGGATCCGTCTTGTCATCGCCATTCTTGGCGCGCCCTTCCTTCTGGGCGATCCAGATGGAGTGCCCTTCGTGCACCGACTGGCCTATGTAGGCAGACAGCTCGCCGAGTGCCTTCATCATCTCCCGCGGCCCCTTGGCGGAGCGCTTGACGATGAAGCTCTTGTTGAGCTTCATCAGCTCGGTGGCACAGGGCTTGCGCAGCAGGTTGTCGCCGATGGCGATGCGCACGGTGTCGAAGCCATGGGTGTGCAGCCCCCAGTTGACGAACGCCGGATCCATGGCGATGTCCCTGTGGTTGGAGACGAACAGATAGCCCTGCTCCTTCTTCAGATTCTCGAGGCCGGAGAAGCTCACCCCCTGGGTGGAGGTGGCGATCATGCGGCTCATGTAACGAGTCACCCCCATCTGCACTTGATGAACGGTGCTGACCTTGGCCCACTTGTGGCGCAGGAACTGGCGGATCAGCGGGCGAATGGCCCAGCCCAGCCAGCTCATCAGGGAACCGAAACGGTATTTGGCGATGGCGCCGATAAACTCGTCATCCTGGATCAGCCGCTCGATGGCAGCCGGCACTTCGTCATCGCGATAGGGGCGAATGTCCGCGAATCTATCTACTTCTGTCACAATGTCAGCCTTGCATGTATGGAGTCGCGACCAGCTGCTGCTGGCCGGGAAAATTCAGGGCGCAATTTTACACGCTTTTGGGGTCAGGGGTATGAGAGGCATACAGATAGTGCGATCTTGCCGTGAAAAAGCCGAGAGAACCTGGGTAACCAGGATCCGGGACGGCCTGCGCCGACGGCTTGACGAGGGGCTGGCCCCGCCCGGAGAAAGCCACCGACTCCTCAACCGGCCGGATTGAGCAGCGCGGTGAGGACATGGTCCTCCCAGCGGCCATTGATCATCAGATAGTCCCGGGCATAGCCTTCCCGCTCGAACCCGAGACGCGCCAGCAGGGCGCCGCTGCGCAGGTTGGCTGGCATATGGCTCGCCATGATGCGGTGCAGGTCGCGCTCCCGGAACAGGTAGTCGATGCCGGCGGCCACCACCTCCTGCATCAGCCCCTGCCCCTCATGGGCCTGGTCGATGGCATAACCCAGATGGCATGCCTTGAACATGCCCATCATGATGTGGGTGAAGTTGCAGGTGGCGAGCACCCGCTCCCCTTTGGGATCGAGCGCCACCAGTTGCACGGCGCTGCCGTCGAAAAACTGGCCGTAACCGTCGCGCAGCCGCCCCTGCCAGTGACCCAGGGTATAGAAGCTCTCGTCCCGTCTCGGCTCCCAGGGCTGCAGATGGGTGCGGTTGCGCCGATAGAAATCCAGCATCAGCTCGGCCCGCTCCGGGGGCAGGACGGTCAGCCGGGTACGGGCCGTGGTGATATGGGGCAGGGTCAGCACAGTGCCTCCCCATGCTGGCCAGGCAGGGCGCCAGCGACCTGGCAGGGTCGGGGCCCCATCAGTGATCCCTTTCCCGCAACCTGAGCCAGTCATCTCGCAGCAGACCGTAGTGGACGTGATCCACCACCCTGTCCGCCAGCCGCTCCGCCCGCCGGGTGATCCCCTCCTGCTGCATCCCGAGCCGCTCGCACACCGCCCGGCTGGGCTCGTTCTCCAGCGCGGCGCTGATCTCCACCTTCTCCATCCCCATCTCCTCGAAGGCGTGATGGATCAAGGCCTGACAGGCCCGGGTGATGATGCCGTTGCCCTGCCAGCGCTCCGCCAGCCAGTAACCGATGCTGACCTTGGCCAGCCCCTGATCGATCTGGTTGTAACCGATGACGCCCACCACCTCCCCCTGATACTCGATGGCGGTGGTCAGCCCCTCGCCCCGGGCAAATTTCTCGATGGCGTGGCGAATGAAGGTGGCGCTGTCGGAGGGCTGCTGGATATGGGGCACCCAGGGCAGCCACTGGGAGAGATAGTCGCGATTGCGCTGGCAGAGGCGAAAGAGTTCGCTGGCCATGTCGGGTTGCAGAAACAGGAGCGCCAGCTCGTCATCCAGTTGCCATGAAAACATTGCACCTCCCCGCCTTTGGTCCGGCATCCACCGTCATGGGAGCCAATGTAGTCAATCAATCCCTTGTTTGCCAAGGACTTTCAGCGCCTCTCCCCCGCAGGCAATCCCCATATGGATGTGCCCATTTGGGCACTATTTTCAGCCTTGCAGCAATCAGCCCTTTCATTGGCACAAGTCACCAGGTTAATGACGACTTTCAGCAGTCACGGATGGCAATAGTCAGATCTGCTGCGCCTTTATGCTGCTCTGTCACAAATGACAGGCAGTTATTTCAGAGCGGCGCACTAGTGTAAGAGCGCCGGGCAACGGACCCGGCGTGTAATCTTCATCGACTAAGGAAAGACGAGATGAACAAAGTCTATTTGGCCGTCATGCTGGCCTGCTGGGGAAGCGCCGCCATGGCGGCAGAACAGGTGGAAGTGAACCAGGTCTCCGACCTGCCCGGCGCGATGAGCGGCGCAGCCAAGATCGGCGCCCTCGCCGCAGGGGATGGCGAGTTTCGCCAGGTGCGAGCGGTGACGCTGCCCAATGGCCAGCAGCGAGTGCGTTATGAGCAAACCTGGCAGGGCATTCCGGTGTGGGGCCAGGCGCTGGTGGCCGATCAGGCTCTGGGGGGCCAGGTCAAACAGGTGTCCGGCACCATGCTGCGCAAGATCGATGCCGACCTGACGGGCCCGGCCGTCGCCCTCTCTGCCAGTGACGCCGCCCTCAAGGCCCGCAGCGGCGCCAAGGGGAGCAACGAACAGGTCAAACTGTTCGTGATGCAGGATGAGACCGGCCAGGCTGGTCTATCTGGTCTCCTGGCTCGCCGCCAGCAAGGAGCCGAGCCGCCCCTTCGTGATGATCGATGCCCAGACCGGCAGCGAGCTCAAGCGCTGGGAGGGGATCAACCACCAGGACGCCACAGGCCCGGGGGGCAACCTCAAGACCGGTAAGTACTTCTATGGCGCCGATTTTGGTTCCCTCAAGGTGGACGACAGCTGCCGTATGAGCAGCACCAACGTGGACACCATCAACCTCAATCACGCCACCAGTGGGGGCGCCGTGCACCAGTTCAGCTGCCCGGAGAACACGGTCAAGGAGATCAACGGCGCCTACTCCCCGCTCAACGATGCCCACTACTTCGGCAACGTGGTGTTCGACATGTACCGCAACTGGTACAACACGGCGCCGCTCAGCTTCAAGCTCAAGATGCGGGTGCACTACAGCCGCAACTACGAGAATGCCTTCTGGGACGGCAGCCAGATGACCTTCGGCGACGGCGCCACCACCTTCTACCCCCTGGTGAGCCTGGACGTGGCGGCCCACGAGGTGAGCCACGGCTTCACCGAGCAGAACTCGGGCCTGGTCTACTCCGGTCAGTCGGGCGGCATCAACGAGGCCTTCTCCGACATGGCGGGGGAAGCGGCCGAGAACTACATGAAGGGCAGCAACGACTGGCTGGTGGGGGCCCAGATCTTCAAGGGCAACGGCTCCCTGCGCTACTTCGAGGATCCGACCCGGGACGGCAGCTCCATCGGCCACGCCAGCGATTACTATGACGGCATCGACGTGCACCACAGCTCCGGGGTCTACAACCGCGCCTTCTACCTGCTGGCCAACACCAACGGCTGGCACACCCGCAAGGCATTCGAGGTATTCGTGCTGGCCAACCGCCTCTACTGGGGCCCCAACACCACCTTCGATCAGGGCGCCTGCGGCGTGACCAGGGCGGCCACCGATCTCGGCTACAGCCTGACCGACGTGGCGGCTGCCTTCAGTGCGGTTGGGGTCAACGCCAGCTGCGGCGCCACGCCCCAACCCGGCAAGGTGCTGCAAAACGGCGTGCCGGTGACCAATCTCACCGCCACCAAGGGGGGCAAGCTGAACTACACCATCGAGGTGCCCGCCGGCAGAAGCCAGCTGGTGGTGACCAGCAGCGGCGGCAGCGGGGATGCGGATCTCTACGTGAAATTTGGCAGCGAGCCGACCAGCAACAGCTATGACTGCCGCCCCTACAAGAGCGGCAACGCCGAGACCTGCACCCTGAACGCGCCCAAGGCGGGCACCTGGCACGTGCAGTTGAGCGGCTTCAGTGCCTTCTCGGGGGTGAGCCTCAAGGCCAGCTACTGATCCCGAATGTCAGTGAAGGGAGAGCGCCGGACTTGTCCGGCGCTTTTTTCATGCGGGCTTGCCCGACCAGCGCCGGGCCAGGGTGCGCGCCGCCTCCAGCACCCGCTCCTTGGCGGGATTGGGCCGCTTGCCGCTACGCCAGGCCATCATCACGTCCCAGTGATCCGGCGGCAGATCCGTCACATCCAGTTTCACCAGACGGCCAAACTCCAGGTCCCGGGTGATGGCGAGCGCCGGCATCAGGGTGATGAAGCCATGCTCCAGCGCCAGCTCCCGCGCCGCACTGGCGGGCTGGATGGCGTGCAGCGGGCTCGCCACCTGGCGCAGCAGCCGCAGCTGCAGGATCAGCTCGTCACAGCCGGTGCCCCACTGCTGGGGGGCCAGCCGCTCGTTGGCGATGTCCTGCAGGGTCAGCCCCTGCCGTCCGGCCAGCGGATGGGTGGCGCAGGCCACGGCGATGATGGGGGAGCGATAGAGCAGCTCGAGCTGGATGCCCGCGATGGCGGGACACTTGAGGATGAAGCCGACGTCGGTTTCCCCGGTCAGCAGCTCCTGCATGATGACGCCGGAGTGATCCGTGCTGCAGCGGATCTCGAACGCCTCGTCCACCAGGGCCAGCAGCAGGGGGCCAAACACCACAGTGGTCAGGGAGGGAAGGCAGGAGAGCCGGATCCGCGGCAAGGCGGGCGCCCCCTGCATCGCCAGCCGTCCCCCTTCCAGGGCACTCAGGGCACTGGTGGCGGCCGGCAGGAACTGCTCGCAGGCCGGTGTGGGGGTGGCGCCACGGCGGTGACGGCGGAACAGGGACTGGCCCAGCTCCTGCTCCAGCACGGCGATCCGCTGGCTCACCATGGGTTGTGACCAGCCGCGAATGGCCGCCACCTTGCTGAAGCTGCCACGGTTGGCCACATCCAGCAGCAATTGCAAATCATCGAGTGTAATAGCCATAACCAAATCCAATATGAAATATAGCCAGTTGTCGGCTACCACTATATCTGGAGCCCCACCAGAATAGCAGCATCAATGGTCGTGAAATGGCAGAACGCCAGCGAGTCAGGGACTTATCGTCGCCCCTGGCTCAGTTTGGTCACTCCGCGATTCGGACAATCAACACACAACGATAATGTCATCGAAGCAAGCAGGGGTATCAGGGTCATGGTGGAGCGGGCGAGGCGGTTGGGGCGGTGGTTCTTGGCATTGGATTCCCTCTTGGTGATCCTGGGGTTCTTCGTGGTGATGCCCATGATAAGCCTCAGGTTCGTGGATCAGCTTGGCTGGGCCGCCGGTGTGGTCGGGCTGGCGCTGGGCCTGCGTCAGCTGACCCAGCAGGGGCTGGGGGTCTTCGGTGGCTCGCTGGCCGACAAGTTCGGGGCTCGCCCCCTCATCGTCTGCGGCATGCTGCTGCGGGCATTGGGCTTTGCCAGCCTGGCCTATGCCCAGACCGGGCTGGAACTCATCCTCTCCTGCATCATCTCGGGGCTCGGCGGCTGCCTGTTCGATCCCCCCCGCGCCGCCCTGGTGATCAAGTTCACCCGCCCGCGTGAGCGCGGCCGCTACATCTCCTTGCTGATGATGCTGGAGAGCGCCGGCGCCGTGGTGGGGGCCCTGCTCGGCAGCTGGCTGCTGAACTTCGACTTTGAATATGTCTGCCTGCTGGGGGCCGGCCTCTTTGTCTGCGCGGCCCTGTGCAACCTGCTGATCCTGCCCCCCTACAAGCTCTCCCTGCGGCCTACACCGATCCGGACCGGCCTCGGCCAGGTGCTGGCAGACAAGGCCTTCTGCCGGCTGGTGCTGATCTTGAGCGGCTACTACGCGCTCTGGGTGCAGGTGATGCTGATCTTCCCCATCCTGGTCAAGCAGATGGCGGGCAGCACCACGGCGGTAGGCTGGATGTATACCCTGGAGACGGCCATCTCCCTGGCCCTGCTCTACCCCCTTGCCCGTTACGGCGAGCGCCACTTCAAGCTGGAGAACCGCCTGATGGCGGGGGTATTGCTGATGACCGCCGGCATAGGGCTGGTGGCCTTTGCCACCACCCTGCCCGCCGTCTTCCTGCTGCTGGCCTGCTTCTATCTCGGCATCGTCATCGCCGAACCGGCGCGGGAGACCCTCATGACCAAGCTGGCCCAACCGGGGGCGCGCGGCAGCTACATGGGCTTCAGTCGCCTGGGTCTGGCGCTGGGGGGCATGACGGGTTACGTGGGGGGCGGCGCCCTGCACGACTACGCCACGGCCCAGGGCCAACCCTGGCTGCCCTGGCTGGTGCTCGGCACCGTGGGAGTCACCACCCTGCTGCTGCTGGTGAACTGCTTTCAGCGCGACTCCCGTCTGGCCCAGGTCAATGCCTGATCCTTGAGCACGCAATGCGGATGATCCCGGGGCGCCCTCGTTCGAGTCGGCGCCCTTCTTTTATGCGGCAACACAGGGTCGGCGACGCCCTCCCCTCGCCTGCCCCTCTTTTCTTCGCCCCACTTTCCATCACCCCACAAGCCGAATGGCGCACATAAAAAAGCGGCAGATTGCTCTGCCGCTTTTTGTCTGGCCTATGGCCGACTTACTTGTTGATATCCAGCATGCTTTGCAACATGTAGTTGATGACCTCGTCGGCCGTGGAGCCCGAGACCCCGGTCAGGCTCTCGAAGGTGTGGTTCATCAGCACTATCTCCTGAGTCACCTGCGCTCCGCTGCTCTCCTTCACCTCCAGGCGCACCCCGTCAGTGTCCTCGAACACCGAGAGCAGACTCCTCAGGGAGTCCGGATCCTGGTTGCCATCGGGGTCGAGCAGGTCGCTCAGATCCAGCTTGTCCTCCAATGTGGAGAAGTCGACCACATAGTCCTTGGCCACCTTGCCAGCCTCGGTATCCCCCTTCTGCCAGACGAAGGTATCGGCCCCCTCACCCCCCTCGAGAACGTCGTTGCCCAGCCCACCGATAAGGGTGTCGTTGCCAAGCCCACCGACAAGGGTGTCGTTGCCGGTACCGCCATAGAGGGTATCGTTGCCAGCCTCACCGAAGAGTTCGTCGTTACCTCCCTGGCCGAAGAGGATGTCATCTCCCAGGCCACCATACAGCTTGTCGTGCCCGCCACGAGTATCACCCGCCACATCAAATGACTTGGCGTTGTCTTTGATGTATTCGTACAGCTCTACGGTGCTGGAGGCATAGCCGTTCTTCAAGGTCAGGAACTGAGTCAAGCCATCCAATCCCTTGCCATCGACCCAGTCCGTCGGCTTGGCCGGGTTGCCCGCCTCGCCCCAGGGCAGATAATCGGTATTGATGGCATCGCCAAACAGGATGTCGTTGCCTGCGCCGCCATTGACCGTATCCGAGCCCACCTCTGCGGGAGTGTTCGTCACCGAGTCACCCACAAGCACGGCATTAAGATCCTCAGGCTTGGTGATAATATCGGGTTGACCGATCGGCGGATTGGTCACCTTGTCGAGGTTATCTATCACCAGCGTGGCCGACGAATCATCCCACCATCGGTCATCATTCAAGGTAAAGACATAGCGATAATCACCAGCGGCCAGAGGACCACTGTCGATGGTCCCGGTCTGACTCACGGCACTGCCGACATTGACCCAGGTCGAGCCATGCAAGCGTTGCAGTTGCACCGAGAAGCTGTCTTTGGAGGAGAAATCGCTACCCTTGGCCAACCCAAAGCGGATGTTACTCCCTGCCGTCATCGCCAGCGCTGCACTGTTAAAGACCGACGCACCGCCACCGTCATAATCGGTCAAGCGCAGCTTGCCGTCCGAAACAGAGACAGCACCATTACCGCTCTTGCTCCAGGTGGATGTGCCCCAGATACCGCTATCGTTAGAGAAGTTATCGATTGTTATTACCTGACGATACTTACTCCCCGAACCGGTCACCTGGGTATTGTCGAAATACTTCAGGTTACCCTCCGTCACACCGGTACCTATGCCAATCGCCTTGACCTCACTTAACCCAGACAAGGGTGCAAAGGCGTCAATGGCCTTCTGCATGTCGTCATGATTAGTGGTACTGCCGGTCTTTGACTTGTCATCGTTGTACGTCGTGGGATCGCCATCGGTCAGGAAGTAGGTCAGGTTTTCGAACTCCCCCTCAGAGGTACTACCCGGATTGGTTTTGAACCACGCGGTCGCCTTGATGAAGGCATCCTGATAGTTGGTCCCACCATTGGCAGACAAGTCTTCGATTGCGTCGATCAAACTCTGCAGATTACCCGAGTCCAGATTATTGAATGTCAACGTGCTGGCGCTGCTGGCGAAACTGATCAGCGACACGTTAACCACACCATCGTGGTTGGCCAGCTGACGGGCCAACAATTTCAGTGCATTGATCGTCAATGTCATCCGATCCTGACCACTCTCATCCCCATTCAGGCCATCTGCCATACTGCCGGAGGTATCCACAATCAGCGCGATATTGTAGTTCTTGCCAGGCTCAACCGTTGTCTTGAGGCCACCTATATCCCCCAGCACCACATCATCGCCACCGCCGCCAGCAACGGTGTTGTCACCGTTCGGGTTAGCCGATGTCATCATGCCGCCGACATCTGCCTCGGTATAGTCCACTTCACCCGAAATAGGTTGACCATCCATGTCGTACTCTTGCGAGCCCGCCTTGACGGTGATGATGAAATCCTTGCTGCCGAACGGCAGCTCAACCTGCAGCGACAGCTTGCCATCCTGATCCAGCATGCTGGCTGGCACCGTCCAGTTGCCTTCGGCATCCTGAGTACCACCGGAGAGCGTGGCCCCTGGCGGCAGCCCAGTGATAGTTAAATCGGTAAAGCGCTCGCTACCGTCACTATCTTTCAAATCCACATCTATCTTCAGGGTTGCAAAGTCGGCAACCTTGCTCAGCCCATCATCGCCAAACTCGTATTTGCCATCTTGCAGATAGAGGGTTTCAACATCGTAGAAGTCATGGTTGGCCACCACCTTATTAGTGACAGGGTCCGTATAGACAAGCCGGTAGTTGCAGCCGTTGGGCAAACCGGTCGTGACCAGCTGCAGCGAATTCCTCGAACCGGGCACATAGGCAACATCCTGGCCATCACCACCGTAATAGGAGGTGCTTGCCTTCAGGTTCTGAGAGATAAGCGTATCCTCGTCATCACCCCCATCCAGATTGACCGAGGCTGCATCCTTGCCCCCGATCAAAGTGTCATCCCCGTCACCGCCAATTAGCTGATCAGCACTGCCCCCACCGATCAGGATGTCGTCGCCGGCCCCACCATTCACCGAATTACCATCGCTGGAAACCAGATAATCATTCCCCTCGGTCGGCTTCAATGATGGAGTCTGGCCTTGCAGGGAGTCCAGGATCTCTTCCACCTTCGCCCCCGGGATCAGACCGCCACTCACCAGTTCAACCTTGAGGCCCACGCCATCAACAACGGGCGTGACATCAATAACGAACTTGGCTTCGTCACTGACATTGACACCATCGCTTATCTGGAAGTCGAAGCTGGCGTAGTCATCCTTCATATTGCCGACGTCCTCACCGCTGCCCTTGTCGGCGTCGTTGCTCGATTCGTGCAGGCCGGGCACGAAGCGTAGATGGCCCGCATTCACCTCGGCGTAGGAGATGAGATCCCCCACCTTCACGGCAACCCACTGCTTCGCAACCTTATCGAAGTATTGGAGAGTGCCATTCAGCGGCAGGGAGTTGATCTGCACGCTCAGAGCCGACTTGTCATGATCCTCGTCGCGGGCACCAAACTGGTCCCAAGTCAGCACCTGAGGCTCATCTTCCTGCCCAGTACTGTGGCCCCCTGTGGCCGTCGGTGCTTCGTTGGTGCCGGTGATGGTGATGGTGACCGTGGTGGTCGAGCCATCGCTCAGCTCCACGGTGAACAACTCAACGTGCTTGACGCCCGCAGCCAGGGCATCGACCACGGCGTTATCCGCCAGCACGAAGCTCCACTTGCCATCGGTCCCCACCTTGAAGCTGCCGTAGTCGCGGCTCTCCTCGCCCGCCACAAAGGTCAGGCCCGGGTTGTCCGCATCGCTGGCAGTCAGGGTGCCGGTCACCGGGGTCAGGTCCCCCTCGGTGACCGCACCAATGTCGACCGAGATGACCGGCAGGTCATCGGTGCCGGTGATGGTGATGGTCACCACCTGATCCACCGTCTCGCCGTCGGCGCCGGTGGCCCGCACGGTGAAGCTGCGGGTGACGCTGTCAGTGCCGCCCATGCCCTGCACCGCGTCGTTGTTCAGGGTGTAGGTCCAGGTCCCGCTGCTGGCGTCGATGCTGAAGCTGCCCAGATCGCTGCTGCCACCGGGCAGCACGCTGTACGTCTGCGTGTTGTCGGCGCTGTCGGCGTCGGTCGCGGTCAGGGTGCCGCTGGTGCTGAGCGTGGTGTCTTCCTTGACCGTGCCGATGTGGGTGCCGGCAATCATCGGCGCGTCTTCGGTGCCGTTGATGGTGATGGTCACCACCTGATCCACCGTCTCGCCGTCGGCGCCGGTGGCCCGCACGGTGAAGCTGCGGGTGACGCTGTCAGTGCCGCCCATGCCCTGCACCGCGTCGT
>NZ_JBGLQX010000011.1:0-132484 GCF_041403065.1 Aeromonas sp. S16(2024)
TTATCTGGGTTGGCGAAGGATGTTGGAGCGCTACGGGCGGGAAGTGAATATCCCAAGTTGCTTGCATGAGGCGCTGGGGCGCCCCATGCAACACGTAATTGGGACATAGCCTTTCTTTTGGGTGGCTACTTGATGGCGCAGACACGCTCGCCTGATGCCAAGCGGCGGCGCCTGCGTCGCCACAGGGAGAAGCAGCCGTAGCCCAGGCTCAGCACCACGGCGTAGAGCACCTGGGAGGCGAGCGCCACCAGCACGGCCGCGCAGAGCAAGACGCTCACCCCCGCCAGCCCCTTGCCCATGCCGCCAAGCAGGCGCCAGCCCGCCGCCATGCAGAGCAGATAGACCAGCACGAAGTTGCCATTGGCGTAGCGGATGAGCTCATCGAGCGGCAGCCTGAGCCAGAGGATCAAGGTGATGGAGACCAGGCAGATGGCGAGCACCCAGCACAGGGCATTGAGGGGCGCACCCCGGGCCGAGAGGCGAGAAAGGGAGGCGGGCAGCTTGCCCTCCCGCGCCATGCTCCAGATAAGACGCGCAAACCCTTGCAGATAGATGTTGATGCTGGCAAAGCAGGAGAGGTAGCCAAGCACCGCCACCAGCCACTTGGCGGTGGGGCCGAACAGCAGGGAGAGCAGGGCCGGGATGGCGGTGGCATTGGTCGCCTCGTCCCCATAGAGACCATATTTGAGCACCACCAGGGAGTGGACCCAGTAGATGAGCCCCGCCAGCAAGACGCCGCCGAGCAGGGCCAGGGGATAGTCCCGCTCCGGTCGCTTGAACTCCTCCCCCATGTGGGCGAAGGCTTCCAGCCCCACGAAGCACCAGAACATCACCGCCAGCGCCGTGCCCATGGCGGGCCATTCGGCGGCCGTCGGCAGCGGCTGGGCCCCGTCACGCCAGCTGAGATCCCCCTTGAACCAGATGAGCAGGGTCAGCCCCAATATGGCCAGGGCAATCAGCAGTTGCAGGTTGCCGGAGGATCGCGCCCCCCTCAAGCCGAGCAGGAAGACCCCGAGCAGGGTCAGCAGCTGGATGGCCCACAGGGTCCACTCCCCCAGATCGAACAAGGCATGCCAGAAACCGGCGGCTATGGTGAGGGCGGCAGGCAGCCCCACCGGCAGCACCGCCAGAAACAGGAAGGCGGAGAAGCGCTCGGCGCCATTGCCAAAGGCGAGCCCGATGAGGTGCGGCGCCCCGCCCGCATGGGGATAACGGCGACCGAGGCGGGCGAAGGTGAAGGCGATGGGCAGCACCAGTACGATGAGCAGCACCCAGGCCCACAGCGACGCCCCTCCCGCCAGCGAGGCCGCGGTCGCCGGTACCACGAAGATCCCGGTACCGAGCAATGAGGTGGCGAGCAGCCCCATCCCCTGCCAGAGCCCGAGATCCTTTTTCAACCCAGACATATCCTTTTGTCCTGTCTAGAAAAACATCCCGCCATGTTAGGCCGCTGCCGCCACTTTGTTAAGCACTCAGCGCCGCAAACAAAAAAGCCGCTTCATTGCTGAAGCGGCTTTTTCACAAGAACGAACCGGCGTTATCAGGCAATCAGTTTGTAGATGATGCCGGACATGGCGATCAGGCCAATCAGGGTCACGAAGCCGTTGCTGAGGTTGCCGGCGTATTTGCGCATGGCCGGAACCTTGGCGATGGCGTACATCGGCATCAGGAACAGCAGCATGGCGATGATGGGACCGCCCAGGTCTTCGATCATGCCGAGGATGCTCGGGTTGATGGTGGCGATGGCCCAGGTGGTCAGGATCATGAACACGGCAGTGATTTTGTTCAGTTGCTTGGTGTCAACGTTCTTGCCCTTCTCGCGCAGCGCCTTGGCCATCAGGCCGTTCATGCCCTCTTGCGCACCCAGGTAGTGACCCAGGAAGGATTTGCTGATGGCAACCATGGCGATCAACGGAGCCACGGTGGCGATCACCGGGTTGTCGAAGTGGTTGGCCAGGTAGGAGAGGATGGAGATGTTCTGTTCCTTCGCAGCCGCCAGATCAGCCGGGGAGAGGCTCAGTACGCAGCTGAATACGAAGAACATCACTGTCATCACCATCATGACGTGGGCGCCCAGCAGTATGTTGCTGCACTTCTTCTCGGCACCTTCACCGTAACGACCCTTGTTGTCCACCGCGAAGGAGGAGATGATCGGGGAGTGGTTGAAGGAGAACACCATGACCGGAATGGCCAGCCACAGGGTCTTGACGAAGTCACCGTTGAAGGCGTCGGACAGAGCCGGAGCTTCGGTGATGATGGCACCATTCCAATGCGGGATCAGGTAGAACGCCAGGCCCATCAGGGTGATCACGAAGGGGAAGACCAGCACGCTCATCGCTTTGACGATAACCTGGCCGCCGAGGCGAACTACGGCCATCAGACCCAGGATCAGCGCCAGTGACAGGACGGCACGGGGAGGTGCAGACATGCCCAGCTGGTGAACAATCACGCTCTCGACGGTGTTGGTGATGGCGACTGAATACATCAGTACGATCGGGTAGATGGCAAAGAAGTAGAGCAGGGTGATGAATTTGCCTGCGGTCTTGCCGAAGTGCTCTTCTACGACTTCGGTGATATCGCCATCACGGGTAGAGCCGGACAGCACGAAGCGGGCCAGACCACGGTGAGCAAAGAAAGTCAGCGGCAGGGCCAGGATCAACATGGCCACCAGCGGCCAGAGACCACCTACACCGGCGTTGATCGGCAGGAAGAGCACACCGGCACCGATGGCGGTACCGTACAGACCCAGCATCCAGACCACATCGGCCTTGTTGATGCCACGGGAGGAGGCTTTGCTCAAGCTGCCTTCAATTGCAATATTCATGTCAGACATAGGGATGTTCCTGTCATCAAGGAAAGTGGATTCTTACTAGTCGGTGGGCATGGGCCCGGTTCCCTCTCCCTGGAACACCTGCTGTTCGTCCTTCTTTTATTCTCAGGCCCCGGCCATAAGGCGATCACTCCATGTGACAACCAAATCGCAACAAACGAAGGCATGAGATCGTGATGCTGAGGGTGTCGCGCGCTCCCGTTAACAATGGGGTAACGGCCACCTCATCCGATGAGCTGACTCTAGTGAAAAGGCCCTATTAATCACAGCGTTTTTTTGAATTAATCAACCAAAGTTTGACTTCAGTCGCCTTTCAAACGAGCAAGATCACATTACAGGCCCCGCGTTGCGAAATTTTTTTAACAAATTAAAAATTCGTGGTGATTGTCAGCACCATGAAACAGACAACAAAACAGTTACAATTCCCGCAACAGCGTGCCGATTGTCTCCCGTCTCCCCTTGGCGTACCCTTGGTTTTCCCCCACTGCCCCTTGCTGAACATGACCATCACCCGCACCGATCTCGCCGAACTGGCGGTATTTGCCGCCGTCGCCCGCCACCGCAGTTTCAGCAGGGCCGCCCTCGAACTCGGGGTCTCGGCCTCGGCCCTGAGCCATTCCCTCAAGGGGCTGGAGCGTCGTCTGGGGGTCAGGCTGCTCAATCGCAGCACCCGGGCCGTGGTGCCGACCGATGCGGGGGAGCGCCTGCTGACGCAGTTGCTGCCGACCCTGGGTCAGCTGGAAGAGGCGCTGGAAGAGTTGACTCGCCACGGCGATGAGCCGGTCGGCAGGTTGAAGATCTGTGCGCCCAGGGCCGCCATCCAGGAGGTGCTGGCCCCAGTGCTTATCGACTACCTGGTGCGCTATCCCCGCATGCAGGTGGAGGTGGTGGAGCAGGAGCTGATGCCCCGTCTCATCGAGGATGGCTATGACGCCGCCCTCTTCTACGGCGATCTGCTGCCCAAGGAGATGATAGCCGTGCCCCTGGGCCTGCTGCAGCGCTACCTGGTGGTGGGCTCCCCCGACTACCTGGCAAGACGCGGCATCCCCATGCACCCATCCGAGCTCAGCCAGCACGACTGCATCGGCTATCGCCTGACCCCCCATCACCACTATCGCTGGGCCTTTGCCGCCGACGGCGAGCTGCTGGAAATAGAGGTGAGCGGGCCGCTGACCACCAGCACCCCGGCCCTCTACCTGGGGGCGGCCGAGGCGGGCCTGGGGCTGGCCTACTGCTATGAAGAGGAGGTGAGCGAGGCCCTGATGGCGGGTCGGCTGGTGACTGTGCTGGCCGACTGGAGTCCCACCTTTGCCGGGTTCAATCTCTACTACCCCAGCCGCCACCAGTTGGGCCAGGGCCTGCGCGCCCTGATAGACATGCTGAAGGCCTATCATCGCCCATGACAGATGAGTCAGATTCATCAATGCATCAAATAAACACAGGATTATCAACGGAAAGCTAAGAATCTACACTGTGGCTTCGATCCCGACCCGGCAAGAAGCACAGCTATGTCAGCCTATTTCATTCGTCGCCAGCGGGCCATGACCCGCCGTTTCTGGGGCTATGCCCTCCCCTCCGTCATGGCCATGCTGGTCTCCGGCGCCTATTACCTGGTGGATGGCATCTTCGTCGGCCACTATGTGGGGGCCGCCGGTCTCGCAGGCATCAACCTGGTCTACCCGGTCATCATGGTGCTGATCGGCCTCGCCGCCATGATCGCCATGGGGGCGGCGACCGCCATCTCCCTCCAGCAGGGGGCCAGAAACCCCGCCCTGGCCCGCCAGGCGCTGGTCAATGCGTTCTGGCTGCTGGCGCTGCTGGGGGCCCTGGCCCCGCTGCTGCTGCACCACTGGCACGTCGACATCCTGCTGGCCCTGGGCATTGCCCAAGGCTCCGAGACCTGGCAACAGGCCAGCGACTACCTCACCTGGATTGGGGGTGGCACCCTGCTGCTGGCCAGCAACCTGGCGGTGCCCTATCTGCTGCGCAACGACGGTCGCCCCCGCCTCGCCATGGTGCTGGTGAGCGGCGGCGCCCTGCTCAACATACTGCTCAACTACATCATGGTTGGCCGACTCGGACTGGGGCTGGTGGGCACGGCCCAGGCCACCCTCATCTCGGAAGGTGTGGTCAGCCTGCTTGGCCTTGGCTATTTCTTTACCTCCCACGCCAGGTTGCGCCTTGGCTGGCACCAGCTGGTACCCAGCTTCCCCGCCATGCCGAACCTGCTCTTTACCGGTCTGCCGAGCCTGATCGCCCAGTTCAATCTGGGGCTGTTACTGATGCTGCACAACAGCCAGCTGATGGTGTACGGCAACGTGAAAGATCTGGCGGGCTTCACGGTGGCGGGTTACACAGAGGCGGTGTTCATCGTGATCCTGCAGGGACTGGCCTTCGGCATCCAGCCGCTGATCAGCAAGGCGGCGGGGGCCAGGCGCCACCGCGACCTCAAATTCCTGATGGAGATGGGGCTTAAGATCACCTTTATATACGGCATGGGGGTGTGGCTCACCATCCAGCTGCTGCCAAGCCAGGTCGCCATGCTCTACACCGGCAATAACGATCCCGAACTGCTGGCCGCTGCCATCAGCAGCCTGACCCTCAACCTCGGTGCCATTCCACTGGAGGGGATCATCGTATTCGGCATAGTGCTGCTGCAATCCATGGCGCGCACCCGCCAGGCCCTGGTCATCTCGGCCGCCAAGACGACCCTGCTGCTGCCGCTCATCTTCCTGCTGCCACTCTGGTGGGGGCGCGACGGCGTGCTGCTGGCCCAGCCCGCCACCGTGCTGCTGCTGACACCGCCGCTCTGCTGGCTGCTGTGGCGGGAGTGGCGTCGCCTTGCGCAGACCGATGCCCCGCGCCACCCGCGTCGCCCCCTGGTACAGGTAAGGGAGGAGGTGATGACGAGATGAGATCTCAAGTTTTCTGCCGTCCATAAAAAAAGTCCCCGCAATGCGGGGACTTTTCACAAGAGATGATCGCCGGGCATCAGCAGTAGCCGTAACCCAGCAGGCGCTGGTAGCGCTGCTCCAGCAACTGGTCGCTGTCGAGCGGACGCAAGGCCGCCAGGTCTTGCTTGATGCGATCCTTCAGGCGCTGGGCCATCAACTCCACGTTGCGGTGGGCGCCGCCGAGGGGCTCTTCGACGATGCTGTCGATAAGTTTGAGCTCCTTCAGACGCTGGGCCGTGATGCCCATGGCATCGGCGGCCACCGGCGCCTTGTCGGCGCTCTTCCACAGGATGGAGGCGCAACCTTCCGGCGAGATGACGGAGTAGGTGGAGTACTGCAGCATGTTGACGCGATCGCCGACGCCGATGGCGAGGGCGCCGCCGGAGCCGCCTTCACCTATCACGGTGCAGACAACAGGCACGGTCAGACCGGCCATGACTTTCAGGTTGCGGGCAATGGCCTCGGACTGGCCACGCTCCTCGGCACCCACGCCGGGGTAGGCGCCCGGGGTGTCGATGAAGGTGATGATCGGCATCTTGAAGCGCTCGGCCATCTGCATCAGGCGCAGGGCCTTGCGGTACCCTTCCGGGCGCGGCATGCCGAAGTTGCGACGGATCTTCTCCTTGGTTTCGCGACCCTTCTGCTGACCAATCACCATGACGGGCTCGCCGTCCAGGCGGGCGATGCCGCCGACGATGGCCTTGTCATCGGCGTAGGCGCGATCACCGGCCAGCTCGTCGAAGTCGGTGAAGATCTGCTCGATGTAGTCGAGGGTGTAGGGGCGCTGGGGATGACGCGCCATCTGGGACACCTGCCAGGCACCCAGATCGCCGAAGATCTTCTTGGTCAGCTCTTCGTTTTTCTTCTCCAGCCGACGGATATCTTCGCTGAGATCCACGGCACTGTTGTGCTCGCTCACATGGCGAAGTTCATCGATCTGAGCCTGCAATTCGGCGATCGGCTGTTCAAAATCCAGAAAAAGACTCATAGGGACAATAGATCCTCTAATCAAAAACCAATTCAACCCGCTCTCGTCCAAGCAGGACTCGCAAGTCATCTATCAGTTGATCGGTGGGCGTCACCCGCCACTCGGTACCGAGCGTCAATCGCGCCCGGGAGCCGGGCCGACGATAGTTTACCTGAACCGGACAGACTCCGGCACGGGCGGGCTCCAAAATCTCGCACAAACGCGGGAAAAAGCGCTCGTCAATGCGTTGTTCATCGAGGGAAATGCGGATCGCCCTGGCGAAACGCTCCCTCGCGTCGTTGATATCCAGCAATTCGCGGGCCGACATTTTAAGGCCACCGGAGAAGTCATCAAAGCTGACCTGTCCAGAAACCACTAAAATACGGTCTTTTTGCATCAATTCTTCGTATTTTTCCAGCGCTTCACTGAAGAGGGTCACATCCAGACGGCCGGATCTGTCGTCCAGGGTGAAGATCCCCATCTTGTTGCCGCGCTTGGTCACCATGCTGCGGGCCGCGATCACCAGCCCGGCCGCCGTGGTCACCGTATCCCGGGAGGTGGGATGCAGATCGCACAGACGGCCCGAGGTGTAGCGACGCAGCTCGCTGCTGTACTGGTTGATGGGGTGGCCGGTGAGGTAGAGCCCGAGGGTCTCGCGCTCACCTTCCAGCCACACCTTGTCGGGCCAGTGCGGCACGTTGGCGAACGCCTTCTTGACGTCGTCAATCTCCTCGGTGAGCACCCCGAACATGTCGACCTGCCCCACCGCCTGCGCCTTGGCGTGCTGCTCGGCGGCGCGCATGGCCTCTTCCAGTGTCGCCATCAGGGCGGCGCGGTGGGGGCCGAGGCGGTCCATGGCGCCGGAGAGGATGAGTTTTTCCATCACCCGCTTGTTGAGCTTCTTGATGTCGACCCGGTTGCAGAAGTCGAATAGGTCCCGGAAGGGGCCGTCCTGATCCCGGGCGCTGAGAATGGCGTCGATGGGGCCCTCGCCCACCCCCTTCACCGCACCTATGCCGTAGACGATGTGGCCATCTTCGTTGACCGAGAAACGATAGCGACCGGTGTTCACATCCGGCGGTATCACGGTGAGCCCCATGCGCTGACACTCGTCCACCAGCGTCACTATCTTGTCGGTGTTGTCCATGTCGGCGGTCATCACCGCCGCCATGAACTCGGCCGGGAAGTGGGTCTTGAGCCAGAGGGTCTGGTAGGAGACCAGCGCATAGGCGGCGGAGTGGGACTTGTTGAAGCCGTAGCCCGCAAACTTCTCCACCAGATCGAAGATCTTGATCGCCAGCTCGCCGTCGACGCCGTTCTTGACCGCCCCTTCCTCGAAACCGGAACGCTGCTTGGCCATCTCGGCGGGGTTCTTCTTGCCCATGGCCCGGCGCAGCATGTCCGCGCCACCCAGGGTATAACCCGCCAGCACCTGGGCTATCTGCATCACCTGCTCCTGGTAGAGGATGATGCCGTAGGTGGGCTCCAGTATGGGTTTGAGGCTCTCGTGCTGCCACTTCTCGTCCGGGTAGGAGATGGCCTCCTTGCCGTGCTTGCGCTCGATGAAGTTGTCCACCATGCCGGACTGCAGCGGGCCCGGACGGAACAGGGCCACCAGGGCGATCATGTCTTCGAAGCAGTCGGGCTGCAGCCGTTTGATCAGATCCTTCATGCCGCGGGATTCGAGCTGGAACACCGCCGTGGTCTCGAAGCGCTGCAACAGCGCGAACGACTTCTTGTCGTCGATGGGGATGGCGGCGATGTCGACCGGCGGCTTGCCCTCCTTGGCGAGGCGCGGGTTGATCATGCCGAGCGCCCAGTCGATGATGGTCAGAGTCCGCAGCCCCAGGAAGTCGAACTTCACCAGGCCGGCGTATTCCACGTCGTTCTTGTCGAACTGGGTGACTGGGTGATGGCCGGAATCGTCGCAATAGAGCGGGGCGAAGTCGGTGATCTTGGTGGGGGCTATTACCACGCCACCGGCGTGTTTGCCGGCGTTGCGCACCACACCTTCCAGCCGGCGCGCCATGTCGATGAGATCCTTGACCTCCTCGTCCTGCTCGTAGAGCTCCGGCAGCTTGGGCTCGGCCTCGAACGCCTTGGCGAGCGTCATGCCCGGATCCGGCGGAATGAGCTTGGAGATGCGATCCACGAACCCGTAGGCGTGGCCCAGCACCCGGCCCACGTCCCGCACCACCGCCTTGGCGGCCATGCTGCCGAAGGTGATGATCTGGGACACCGCCTCCCGGCCATACATCTCGGAGACGTGCTCTATCACCTCGTCCCGTCTGTCCATGCAAAAATCGACGTCGAAGTCGGGCATGGAGACCCGCTCGGGGTTCAAAAAACGCTCGAACAGCAGATCAAACTCGAGGGGATCCAGATCGGTGATCTTGAGGGCATAGGCCACCAAGGAGCCCGCCCCCGAGCCCCGGCCCGGGCCAACGGGGATGCCGTTGTCCTTGGACCACTGGATAAACTCCATCACGATGAGGAAGTAACCCGGGAAGCCCATCTGGTTGATCACCTTGAGCTCTATGTCGAGGCGCTCGTCATACTCGCCACGCTTGGCGGCGCGGACCTCGGGATCCGGGAACAGGAAGGCCAGGCGGTCTTCCAGACCCTCCTTGGACTTCATCACCAGGAAGTCTTCGGTGGTCATGTCGCCGGTCGGGAAGTTCGGCAGGAAGTACTCCCCCAGACGCACCGTCACGTTGCAGCGCTTGGCGATCTCCACGGTGTTTTCCAGCGCCTCCGGGATGTCGGCAAACAACTCGCACATCTCTTCCTGACTGCGCAGGTACTGCTGCGGGCTGTAGCGGCGCGGACGGCGTTTGTCCATCAGGGTGTAGCCGTCGTGGATGGCGACCCGGATCTCGTGGGCATCGAAGTCGTCGGCACCGAGGAACACCACCTCGTTGGTGGCCACCACAGGCAGCTCGAACTCGGCGGCGATGGCCACCGCCATGTGCAGATAGACCTCCTCGTCGGGGCGGCCGGTACGCAGCAGTTCGAGGTAGTAGGCATCCGGGAAGTGAGTCCGGTAGAAGGCGAGGCTCTGCTCCACCATCTGGCGGTTGCCCTTGAGCAGAAACTTGCCGACATCCCCCTCGCGACCACCGGAAAGCACTATCACCCCCTTGGCATGTTCGACCAGCCAGCCCTTGTCGATGACGGGGCGCCCCTGTACGTGACCGCGCTGGTAGCCGCGGGAGATGAGCAGGGTGATGTTCTGGTAGCCGTCGTTGTCCATGGCGAGCAGGGTGAGGCGGAACTGCTCGTCGCCGAGCTCATCGCTCTGCACCCAGAAATCCGCCCCGACGATGGGCTTGATCCCCTTGCCGTGGGCCGAGCCATAGAAGCGCACCAGGCCGCACATGTTCATCTGGTCGGTCAGAGCCAGGGCCGGCATGTTGTTGGCCGCGGCGGCCCCGACGATGGGGCCAATCTTCTGCAGGCCATCGACCATGGAGAAGTCGGAGTGGACCCGCAGGTGGACGAAGCGAGGATCGGCCATCTATTCGATCCCCAGCGCCCGGCGCACCGGTTTGAAGCTCTGCCGATATTCGGGCAGGGGGCCGCGCTCGGCCAATATGGCGAGGTGTTCGGCGGTGGGATAACCCTTGTGACGGGCGAAGCCGTACTCGGGATGACGGCTGTCCAGCTCGGTCATCTCGGCGTCCCGGGTCACCTTGGCGAGGATGGAGGCGGCGCTGATGGCGGCCACCAGGCTGTCCCCCTTGACCACGGCACGGGCCTCCATCGGCAGAGCCGGGCAGCGGTTGCCGTCGATAAAGACCAGCTCGGGGGTGATGGAGAGGCCCGCCACGGCCCGCTGCATGGCCAGCATGGTGGCGTGCAGTATGTTGAGCTGGTCGATCTCTTCGGGGGTGGCGCGGCCGATGGACCAGGCCAGGGCCTTTGCCTTGATCTCGTCAAATAGGGCGAGGCGCTTCTTCTCGGAGAGCTTCTTGGAGTCGGCGAGGCCTTCAATGGGATTGGCGGGATCCAGGATCACGGCGGCGGTGACCACATCCCCCACCAGGGGACCACGGCCCACCTCGTCAACCCCGGCAACCAGCTTGTCTTGTGGAATATCGATCGTCATATCACAGGCCTTGAATCAAAACCGGCCCCGCAGGGCCAGTATCAGCACAACATAACGCCAAAAGCGCGCCGTCAGCCACCCTAGCTGTCGAGCAGCTCGGCCACCGCCTCGGCGGCCTGCACATCGGCGTTGCAACGGATCTTCTGGTGCAACTTGGTGAAGGTGGCGATGAGCTCGCTGTTGTCGTGCTCCAGCAACTTGCTGACCTCTTCCACCAGATTGGCCGGAGTGCACTCATGCTGAATGAGCTCGGGCACCAGCATCCTGTCTGCCAGCAGATTCGGCAGGGAGACGTACTCCGTCTTCACCAGCCACTGGGCCAGCCAGTAGCTCAGCGGCTTGAGCTTGTAACCCACCACCATGGGCCGCTTTACCAGCATGGCTTCCAGCGCGGCCGTGCCGGACGCCAGCATCACCACGTCGGCGGCGATCATGGCCTCACGGCCCTGGCCATCCAGCAGCACCATGTCGAGATCCGGCGCCACTTCGGCCTTGATGGCGAGGAACTGCTCGCGCCGCGTCTCGTTCACTAGCGGCACTATGAAGCCGAGATCCGGGCAGTGCACGGTGAGGTGCTTGCACGCCTCGAGGAAGACGGGAGACATGAAGCCGACCTCGGCGCTGCGGCTGCCCGGCAACACTGCCAGCCAGCGGCGGCCAGGCTCGAGGCCGAGTGCCTCGCGCATCTCCCGCTGATCCGGCACCAGGGGGATGTCGTCCGCCATGGTGTGGCCGACGAAACGACAGGGGGCATCGAAACGGTCGTAGAAGGCTTTCTCGAACGGCAGGAAGGCGAGCACCATGTCGGTGGCGGCCTTGATCTTGTGAATGCGGCCCTGACGCCAGGCCCAGACCGAGGGGCTGACGTAGTGGACCGTCTTGATACCGGCGCGGCGCAGTTTCAGCTCCACCCCGATATTGAAATCCGGTGCATCCACCCCGACGAAGATGTCGGGCGGATTGGCAATGAAGTGACGCAGCAGCTCGCGGCGTACCTGGAGGATCCGGGGCAGACGTCCCAGCACCTCGCTGATGCCCATGACGGAAAGCTCTTCCATCTCGAACAGGGCCTTGACGCCCAGGGCCTGCATGCGCGGCCCGGCGATCCCTTCGAACTGGGCATCCGGATAGCGAACCATCAGCTCGCGCACCAGACCGGCAGCCAGGATGTCGCCGGAGGTCTCTCCGGCGACTATGCCGATGCGGATGGGCTTAGGCACGGATGATCCCGCGCTCGTTGCCCTTGAGGAAATCCACATAGAGCTGGACGGCCGGCTCGGTGGCCGCCATCTCGCTCAGCACCGGCAACACCTCTTCGATGGTCTTGCCGGAGCGGAAGATCTCCTTGTAGGCACGCTTGACGGCCGAGATAGCCTCGGGCGTGAAGCCACGACGACGCAGCCCTTCGGAGTTGACCCCGAACGGCTTGGCGTAGTTGCCGGCGGCCATCACGTAGGGCGGCACGTCCTTGTTCAGGGCGGCGCAGCCTCCGACGAAGGCGTGGGAGCCGACGCGGCCGAACTGATGAATGGCAGACAGACCGCCGAAGATCACGAAGTCGCCGATGTGAACGTGGCCCGCGAGGGTCGCGTTGTTGGCGAAGATGCAGTTGTCACCAATCATGCAGTCGTGGGCCACGTGAACGTTGACCATGAAGAGGTTGCCGCTGCCGACCTTGGTCAGGCTCTGATCCTGGGTGGTGCCGCGGTGCACTGTGCAGTTCTCGCGAAACACGTTGTTGTCGCCGATCTCGAGGAAGGTACGCTCACCGGCGTACTTCTTGTCCTGGCAATCCTCACCGATGGAGGTGTGCTGGAAGATCTTGTTGCCACGGCCTATCTTGGTCGGGCCCTTGATCACCACATGGGAACCCACCCAGGTGTCGTCACCTATCTCCACCTCGGCACCGATGACGGTAAAGGGGCCGATTTCCACCCCTTTGCCGATCACGGCAGACTCATGGACGATGGCGGTATCGTGGATGATGGCAGTCTGGTCAATCACGGTTACACCTCGCGTTTGGCGCACATCAGTTCGGCGGTACAGACCACTTCACCGTCGACGGTGGCAACGCCGGTGAACTTGGCGATGCCGCGACGCTCCTTCAGGAACTCCACGTCCAGCACCAGCTGATCACCGGGGCCGACCGGACGCTTGAAGCGGGCGTTGTCGATGGAGGCGAAGTAATAGAGTTCGTTGGGGGACGGCTTGCCCACCATGGTAAAGGCCAGGATACCGGTCGCCTGGGCCATGGCCTCCAGGATCAGCACACCCGGGAACACCGGCTTGGCCGGGAAGTGCCCCTGGAAGATCGGCTCGTTGAACGAGACGTTCTTGATGGCGCGCAGGGTCTTGCGCTCATCGCTGATCTCATAATTTTCCACCTTGTCCACCATCAGGAACGGATAACGGTGGGGCAGCAGATCCATGATTTCCTGGATCCCCAGGCTTTTCTTTTCAGTAGTCAAAACAGTACCCTATACCAATCGTGATTATTCTTGATCCAGCTTTTTCTCAAGTCGGCTCAACCGCTTGTGCATCTCTTCGATACGCATCACCCGGGCGGCGGTCTTGCGCCACTCTTTATTGGTTTGCAGGGGGATGCCGGAAGAGTAGATACCGGGCTCGGTAATGGGTCGCATCACCATGGCCATGCCGGTGACGGTGGCCTGGTCGCAGATCTCCATGTGCCCGTTAAAGACGGAGGCGCCGCCAATGATACAGTATTTGCCGACCTTGAGACTACCGGCCATCACGGTCGAGCCCGCCACGGCGGTGCCGTAGCCAATCTCGACGTTGTGGGCGATCTGGCACTGGTTGTCGATGATGACGTTGTCCGCGATGCGGGTGTCTTCCAGGGCACCGCGGTCTATGGTGGTGCAGGCACCGATTTCCACCCGGTTGCCTATGGTCACGCCGCCGAGCTGGGGGATCTTGATCCACTCGCCACGCTCGTTGGCATAACCGAAGCCGTCGGCCCCGATCACGGTGCCGGCTTGCACCAGACAGTCCGTGCCCAGGGTCACGTTATGATACAGGGTGACGTTGGCCCACAACCGGGAGCGTGCTCCCAGTCGGGTATTCTTGCCAACGAAACAGCCCGGGCCGATGCGGACATCATCCCCCAGCACCACGCCGGATTCGATGACCGCATTGGCGCCGATGGCCACTCTCTCGCCCAGTTGCACATCCGCCGCGATGACGGCACTCGGATGGATATCCGTGGCCGGCTGCGGTGTGGTGTCCAGCAGTTGGGCTACCCGGGCAAACCCCACATAGGGGTCTTTGAGCACCAGGGCATTGGTGGGGCAAAACGGCAGGTCCGCCTCAGTGATGAGCACGGCAGTCGCCTTGCTCTGCTCCAGGAAATGCCGGTACTTCTTGTTGGACAGGAAGGCAATCTCCCCCTCCCCGGCTTTTTCCAGTGTCGCTACCTTGCGGATTTCCCGGGTCCCATCCCCATGGACCTCGGCCCCCAGTTGCTGGGCCAGCTGTGCGAGAGTGAATGCCATCAATTAGTTGCTCTTGCTTACCTGAGAGATAACCTGGCCGGAGATGTCCAGCTTGCTGGCGGCATAGGGCGCAGCATTGCGCTCCAGCACCAGATCATAGCCATTGCTCTTGGCGATGGCGTCGATGGCAGCCTGCACCTTGGTCAGGATCTTGTTGCGCTCTTCAGCCTGACGACGGCCGTTGTCCTGCTCAAACGCCTGACGCTTCTGGTTGAACTCCATCTGCAGCTTGGCCAGCTTCTCCTGGTTCTGCTTCTTCTGTTCGGCGCTCATGAAGGCTTCGTCCTTCTTGAACTTCTCGACCAGAGCCTGACCGTCGGATTCCAGTTTCTGCAGCTCGCGCATGCGCGGCTCGAACTCACCCTTCAGCTTCTTGGCCACGGCTTCACGCTGGGGCAGCTTTTGGAAGACTTCGCCCATGTCGACCACGGCGATCTTGGTCTCAGCCCAGGCGGAGCCCATACCGGCAGCCATCAGTGCAAAACTCAAACCAGCTACTTTCAACGCTTTATTCACACTTACTCCTTGGTCCCTCGGTCGAGGGCTACCTGATTTACCTGATTGTGCAAGCGATCCACAAGACCGTCTTGTTACCTGGTGAGGCACGCAAACCGCGCGACCCATCATACTTCTCCCCCGCCGCAGCGGGGTCGTCCGACCCGATTAGAAGGTACGGCCGATGTTGAAGGAGAAGACTTCGGTATCGTCCCCTTCGTATTTCTTGACCGGTTTCGCCAGCACGAACACCAGGGGCCCCATGGGAGAGAGCCACTGCAGCGACAGACCCGCCGACATCCGGATATTGGTGGGGTCGGAGTAGTCCATCAGATAGTTGCAACCACTGAAGCAACGGTTCTGGTACTGGCCATATTCGAAGGTGGTATCCCACACGGTACCGGCATCGACGAAGAAGCTGGTCCGCAGCTGGGGCTGATAGGTCTCTGACGCAAACGGCGTCGGCACTATCATCTCGAGGGAGGCCACCGCCAGGGCATTGCCCCCCACCGAGCTGTCGGTGCCCTGGATCACGTCGTTACCGCCCAGGTTGTAGTAGTAGAGCGCCTTCGGACCCACTGTGTTGCTCTTGAAGCCGCGCAGGGTGTCGAAGCCACCGGCGTAGTAGTTCTCGAAGAAGGGCAGCACGTGGTCGTAATCGCCGTTGCTGCCGTAGCCGTTACCGTAGGAGGCACGGGCCTTGGCCAGCATGACCCACTGGTGGTCGGCATCGAACGGGAAGTAGTGGGAGTCTTCGGCGTTGAGCTTGAAGTACTGCAGATCCATGCCCGGCACCGTCACCTTGGCGTTCACCCGCTGACGGTCACCGGCGGTCGGGAACTGGCCCTTGTTGAGGGTAGAGCGGGTCCAGCCGGCGGTGACGTCCACTGTGTTGAACACCATGCGGTTGTCGCCGTCCAGGTTGGCCTGGTACACCTTCCAGAACTCATCCACCTGCACATAGGGGTTGGGCTGGGAGAGCTTGTTGTTCTCGTAGCCCAGGCTGAAGTCGAGGCGGTTATTCTCGTTGACCGGGAAGCCGCTGGAGAGGCGGAAGCCTATGGTGGTGTTTTCGTAGTCGACGATGTTGGCATCGGCCGCGCTGAACTTGTTGTAGTAGAGGCGGCCGCCCAGGCTGACGCCATCGACGGTGAAGTAGGGATCGTTGTAGCTGAGATCGATGTTCTTCGAGTAGTCGTTGGTGCTGGCGTTGATGCCGATCTTCTTGCCGGTGCCCATGAAGTTGTCTTGCTGCAGGCCCGCCTGCAGACTCAGACCCGACTCGGTACCGTAGCCGATGCCGGCGTTGATGGAACCTGCCGGCTGCTCCTTGACCTTGAAGTCCAGATCGACCTGATCGTCGCTGCCCGCCACCCGCTTGGTGTCCACTTCCGCGGTCTCGAAGAAGCCGAGGCGGTTGAGACGGGTCTTGGACTGCTCGACGTTGTCGGAGGAGAGCCAGGTGCCTTCCATCTGACGCATCTCGCGACGCAGCACTTCGTCCTTGGTGGTGACGTTGCCGCTGAAGTTGATGTTGCGCACATAGACACGGGGGCCCGGCTCTATGTTGACGATGAGCTCCACTTCCTTGGTCTGGTCATTGACCTGGGGGAAGGTGACCACTTTGGGATAGGCGTAGCCATAGCGGCCGAGGAACTTGGAGAGCACCTCTTCGGTGTGGGTCACCTGGCTGGCGGAGTAGACGCTGCCTGCCTCTATGGGGATCAGCCCCTTCATCTCGCCGCCACGGTCGATCATGTCCCCCTTGAGCTGCACGCCGGAGACCTTGTACTGATCCCCTTCCTTGATGTTCAGGGTGACGTAGACGCCCTTCTTGTCCGGGGTCATGGAGACCTGGGTGGACTCCTGAGCGAAACGTATGTAGCCGCGGTCCATGTAGTAGGAGCGCAGCACTTCGATGTCACCGGCCAGCTTCTGCTTCTGATAGCGCTGATCGCCGGTGAAGTTCCACCAGGGCACATCGTCCTTCAAGGAGAGCTGGGCCAGCAGTTTCTCTTCCGGGAACACCTGGTTGCCGACGATGTTGATCTGCTGGATCTTGGCCGCTTCCCCTTCCACGAAGGTGAACTTGAGGTCGACCCGGTTGCGGGGCAGCGGGGTGACGATGGCCTTGACCTTGGCGGAGTACTTGCCCACGCCGTAGTAGAAATCTTCCAGTCCCTTCTCGAGGGAACTCAGCACGGTACGATCCAGGGGATCACCGACGCGGATACCGGAGGACTCCAGGCTCTGGGTCAGCTGCTCCTCCTTGATGTCCTTGTTGCCGGAAAACTCGATGCTGGAGATGGTCGGGCGTTCCTTCACCACGACTTGCAGCACCTGGCCGTCACGATAGACCTTGACGTCCTCGAAGTTGCCGGAGGCATAGAGCTTCTTGATGGCGTTGGCCAGGGCCACCGAGTCCACGGAGTCACCGACCCGGACCGGCAGATTCAACAGGGCGGCGCCCAGGGTCACCCGCTGCAGACCCTCGACCTGAATGTCTTGCACCACAAAAGAGGCAGGGGCCGCCTGAGCCAGGAAGCTGGCTCCCAGCAGGCAACTCAACACCAATGCTTTTTTAACAGCCATTTTGTTCTTATGTGTCCTTGTTGATGCTCTAGCCTCAGAGGCGAGCGAAATCATTAAACAGCGCAATGCCCATCAGTAACATCAGAATGGCGGCGCCTATCCTGAACCCAATTTCCTGAATTTTTTCTGGTACCGGCTTGCCGGTGACTGCCTCGATGAGGAAGTAGACCAAATGGCCCCCATCCAGCACCGGCAGGGGGAACAGATTGATGATCCCCAGGTTGACGCTGATGAGCGCCAGGAACCCGAGGAAATAGACCAACCCGTAATCTGCGCTGCTGCCAGCCCCCTTGGCGATGGAGATGGGGCCGCTCAGGTTGTCCAGGGAGACGATGCCACCGATCAGCTTGCCGATCATGTCAAAGGTCAGCGTGATCAGGCTCCAGGTCTTCTGGACCCCATGCCACAGGGCTTGCAAAGGCCCATACTGTAACAGAACTCGATACTCATCCGGTAATGGAACCAGTTGCGGCGACAGGCCGACGAAACCGACCAGCTGGCCCCGTACTTTTTTCACATCCGGGGTCAGGGTCAGGGTCAGATCGCTGCCCTCGCGCTCCACCGTCACCTGCAGTGGCTGCTCCGGCGATTGCTGCACTCGCTCGACAAACTCGGTCCATTCGGTGATCGCCTGCTCACCCACGCCCTTGATGCGATCGCCCACCTGCAGACCCGCCTTCTCGCTGGCGCTCGAGGGCACTATGGCCTGTACCACCGGCAGCACCTTGCCGCCGAGAGGGACTATCCCCAGGCTGCCGATGGGGGACTCTTTGTCCGGATCGAAACTCCAGCTGTCCAGCATCAGCGTCTTGTCGACGGCGTAGCTGGCCCCTGGCGCCTTCAGCTTGAGCTGTACCGACTTGTCACCCAGGTGGCTGATGAGGGCATAGGTCACGCTCTCCCAGTCCCCGGTGGCCTCGTCGCCGACGCCGACGATCTCCATGCCAGGCTCTATGCCGGCCTGGGCCACGATGGACGCAGGGCGCACCTCACCGACCACCGGCTTGACGCTCGGCACCCCTATCATGAACATCAGCCAGAAAGCGAACAGGGCGAACACGAAGTTCGCCATGGGGCCGGCCGCGACTATGGCCATCCGCGCCCAGACGCTCTTGTGGTTGAAGGCCTGTGCCTCCTCCCCCGGCTTGAGTTCATCGACCCGGCCGTCCAGCATCTTGACATAGCCACCCAGTGGGATCAGGGCCAGCACATATTCGGTGCCATCCTTGCCGATGCGGCGCCAGATAGCCTTGCCAAAACCGATGGAGAAACGCTCGACCTTGACGCCACAGCGGCGGGCAACCCAGAAGTGGCCAAATTCATGCACCGCCACCAGCAGCCCCAGGGCCACGATGAAGGCGCCAATATTCCATAACAAGGTGCCCATCAGCCGATCACCTCGGAGTCATGTCCAGTTCTGCGCTCGAGGGCGTAGAGAGCGGCACCAGTCCACCACAGTCCGTTCATACGGCAAGCTCCTCTATCAGTTGCTGGGCATGGGCACGGGCCCTGCCATCCAGCGCAATCAGATCCTCCAGCGAACCTGCGGCACTGGTGCCCAGTCTCGTCATGATGGATTCGTTGACTCTGGCAATATCCATAAATCCAATGCGCTCTGCAAGAAAAGCCGCGACGGCCTCCTCATTGGCGGCATTGAGAGAAGTAGTCGCCGCCTGCCCTTGCTGGCAGGCCGCCATGGCCAGTGCCAGGCAGGGATAACGGGCGTAGTCGGGGCGGATAAAGCTGAACTCTCCGACACTGAAGAAATCCAAAGGTTCCACGCCGGACTCAATCCTGGCCGGGTAAGCCAGGGCGTGGGCGATGGGGGTACACATGTCCGGGTTGCCGAGCTGGGCCAGCACTGAACCGTCCTTGTACTGCACCATGGAGTGGATCACCGACTGGGGGTGGATCACCACCTGGATCTGCTCCGGGAGGGCGTTGAACAGCCAGCGCGCCTCTATGTACTCCAGCCCCTTGTTGATCATGGTGGCGGAGTCCACCGAGATCTTGGCCCCCATGGACCAGTTGGGGTGCGCCACCGCCTGGGCCGGCGTGACCCTGGCCAGCTCGTCGATGTCGGTATAGCGGAAGGGGCCGCCTGAGCCGGTCAGCAGTATCTTGCTGATGCCCGCCCCTGCCAGATCGCAGAAGCCAGGCTCGCGCTGGATCGCCTCGGGCAGACACTGGAAAATCGCATTGTGTTCGCTGTCGATGGGCAGCAGCTCGGCGCCATGGTGGCGCACCGCCTCCATGAAGAAGGCGCCGGACATCACCAGGGCCTCCTTGTTGGCCAGCAGGATCCGCTTGCCGGCACGCACGGCGGCCATGGTGGGTGCCAGACCCGCTGCACCGACGATGGCCGCCATGACGCTGTGGGCATCGGGGTGAGCGGCCACTTCGCACAGGGCAGCCTGACCACAGAGCACCCGGGTGGCGCAGCCGTGGGTCTTGAGCCGACCGGCCAGATCGCTGGCGGCGTTCTCATCCACCATGACGGCGAAACGGGGGGAGAATTCGAGACAGTCCCGCACCATGGCGTCCACGCTGCGAGCCGCAGTCAGCGCCAGCACCTGCCAGCGTCCCGGATTCTGCCGCAGCACCTTGAGGGTGCTCTGACCGATGGAGCCTGAGGCCCCCAGAATAACCAGATTGCGCATCAGAACTCCTGACCGAGTAGCAGATAGCTGAGCAGGAAGACGGGCAGCGCCGCCGTCAGGCTGTCGATGCGATCGAGGATGCCGCCGTGGCCCGGCAGCAGGGTACCGGAATCCTTGATGCCGGCCTCCCGCTTGAACATGCTTTCGGTCAAATCGCCGAGCACGGACGCCAGCACCGCCAGCAGGGAGCAGAGCAGCACCACCCCCATCTTGGCCGGCACGAAGCCCATGAACCAGGTCACGCCTATGGCCAGCACGCTGGCGGTAAAGAGCCCACCCAGCATGCCCTCTATGGTTTTACCCGGGCTGACGGCCGGCGCCAGCTTGTGCTTGCCGAACGCCTTGCCGAAAAAATACGCGCCAGAATCTGCCGCCCAGACCAGGCCCATGACGAACAGCAGGATCCAGGCCCCCATCATGGGGTCGTGATAGAAGTTGTACCCACGGATGGCCACCAGGGACCAGAAGAAGGGCACCAGGGTCACCAGACCGAACAGGGACTTGAGCCAGACGGACTCTTTCCACAGCCTGGCGCTGCGGGGGTAGCGCAGCACCAGCAGCAGCCCGAGCAGCCACCAGCTGATGGCAGTCCAGAGCACGCCCATCACCAGCGGATGCAGCTGGGGGATCCAGAGTTGCTCTACCGGCACCCAGAACAGGCTGGCACCGAGCAACAGGCAGAACACCAGCGGCAACCATTGTTGCGGCTGGGCAGAGACGAAGGCGCTCCACTCACGGCTGGCCAGCAGAAAGACCAGGGCAGCGAGCAGGGCAAAGAATTTCAATGGCAGGAAAAACAGTGCCCCCAACACCAGGGGTACTAACAGTAATGCGGTAATAATTCGTTGTTTTAGCAAAAGAAACCTCTCTCTTGGGAGCGGGGTTTAGCCGGTCTGTTGCGCGGCGATCAATTCCCGTATCTGTTCACCCGTACACCCGAAGCGACGCTCGCGAGCAACGAAGGAGGCAACTGCCCCGCTGAACTCGGCCTCGTCAAAGTCGGGCCACAAGACCGGGGTAAAATAGAGCTCGGCATAAGCAAGCTGCCATAACACAAAATTGCTGATGCGATGATCCCCGCCGGTGCGGATCAGCAGATCCACCGGAGGCAAATCGGCCATGCAGACCTGACGTCCCAGCGCCTCTTCATCGATCGCCTCGGCATCCAGCTCGCCCGCAGCCACGGCGCGAGCCAGCTTGCGGGCCGCCTGGGCGATGTCCCACTGACCGCCATAGTTGGCGGCGATGTTGAGGGTCAGTCCCTGGTTGCCGGCGGTCAGGGCCTCTGCCTTGGCGATCTTGGCCTGCAGCCGTTCACTGAAACGGGCGGTATCGCCTATCACCTTGAGCCGGATGCCATTGCTGTGCAGCTTGTTCACCTCACGGCCAAGCACCGTCATGAACAGCTCCATCAGGGCATTAACCTCCCCTTCCGGGCGGCGCCAGTTCTCACTGGAGAACGCGAACAGGGTCAGCGCCTCCATCTTGGCACGGGCGGCAAAGGCCACGGCCTCACGCACGGATTTCACGCCCGCCTTGTGGCCAGAGACCCGCATCTTGCCACGGTTCTGAGCCCAGCGACCATTGCCATCCATGATGATGGCGACGTGACGAGGTAAGGACGAGCTGGCGCTATCGCCTAGCGCTGCCAAAAGCGACATTCATTTCTCCCACAAAGACAAAAGCGCCGTGCAGGGGCACTACACGGCGCTCGTAATATACCTGTCGGAGGCTTAGATTTCCATTAGCTCCTTTTCCTTCGCGGCCAGGGCGTCATCCACCAGCTTGACGAAGGCGTCGGTCAGTTTCTGGATCTCTTCCTGGGCGCGACGGTCGTCGTCCTCGGAGATCTCCTTGTCCTTCAGCAGCGCCTTCAGATCGGCGTTGGCATCGCGACGAATGTTGCGCACGGCAACCCGGGCACCTTCGGCTTCGGCACGGACTATCTTGGTCAGATCGCGGCGACGCTCTTCGGTCAGCGCAGGCAAGGGGACGCGCAGAGTCTGGCCATTGCTGGACGGGTTCAGGCCCAGATCGGAGGTCAGGATGGCTTTTTCCACCGCCTGGATCATGGAGCGATCGAAGATGGAGATGGACAGGGTGCGGGCATCTTCTGCCACTACGTTAGCCAACTGTTTCAGAGGAGTGGCGGCACCGTAATACTCCACCTGGATACCGTCGAGCAGGCTCGGGTGAGCACGGCCGGTACGGATCTTGGACATCTGGGTCTTGAGCGATTCTACGCTCTTGGCCATGCGGTCCTTGGCGTCGTTTTTAATCTCGTTGATCACAGTGGTTTTCCTTTTGGCGAACGAGCCGGCATGCGGCCCGTATCTATCTTGTTTACTGGCGTAATGGACAAGCGCGCCAGGCGGCTCAGGCTTGTCTTACTTGCTGACGTGGTGGATCAGGGTACCTTCCGGCTCACCCATGATAACCCGACGCAAGGCGCCCGGTTTGTTCATGTTGAACACCCGGATCGGCAGATCGTGGTCGCGGGCCAGGGTAAAAGCAGCAAGATCCATCACTTTGAGTTCTTTTTCAAGAACTTCATCATAACTCAGTTCTTGATAGAGCACTGCATCCGGGTTCTTGACCGGATCATCGGTGAACACACCATCGACCTTGGTGGCCTTGAGCACCACGTCGGCTTCGATCTCGATGCCGCGCAGGCAGGCTGCAGAGTCGGTGGTGAAGAAGGGGTTACCGGTACCGGCGGAGAAGATCACTACCTTGCCGGCGCGCAGCTGGCTGATGGCCTCGGCCCAGCTGTAGGAATCGCAGACACCCTGCAGGGAGATGGCAGACATCAGACGGGCATTCACATAAGCACGATGCAGGGCATCACGCATGGCCAGGCCGTTCATGACGGTCGCCAGCATGCCCATGTGGTCACCCACCACGCGGTTCATGCCCGCCTTGGCAAGACCGGCGCCACGGAACAGGTTGCCGCCGCCGATGACCAGACCGACCTGAACACCCAGCTCAACCAGCTCTTTGATCTCTTGGGCCATCCGCTCCAGCACCGCCGGATCAATGCCAAAACCCTCGGATCCTTGCAGGGCTTCACCACTCAACTTCAGAAGAACACGTCTGTATGCAGGCTTGGGATTGGTACTCATGTCACTGATTCCTGGTCATATAAAGACCGCGACATAAGTCGCGGTCTGGGGAAACGGAAAAACCGGTTCGATTAAGCCTTCTGAGCGGCCGCGATCTGGGCTGCTACTTCAGCCGCGAAATCGGTCTCTTGCTTCTCGATGCCTTCGCCCACTTCGAAACGGGTGAAGGAGACAACGTCAGCGCCTTCTTTCTTCAGCAGCTCGGCAACGGTCATGGAAGGATCTTTCACGAAGGGTTGACCAGTCAGGGAAACCTCACCGGTGAACTTCTTCATGCGGCCTTCAACCATCTTCTCGGCGATCTCTTTCGGCTTGCCGGAGTTGATGGCGATGTCGATCTGAATTTCGCGCTCTTTGGCAACGACTTCAGCAGACACGTCTTCAGGCTTGACGAACTGCGGGCTGTTGGCAGCGACGTGCATGGCCAGATCTTTGGCCAGGTCGGCAGTACCACCGGTCAGCTTGGTGATAACACCGATGCGGGAACCGTGTACGTAGGTACCCAGGTTGTCACCTTCAACCAGCATCACGCGACGCAGGTTCATGTTCTCACCGATCTTGGCGATCAGGTTGGTGATGGTCAGCTCGACGGACTCACCGTTACCGAAATCGGCGGCCTTCAGGGCGTCGATGTCAGCAATTTTCTGGGTCGCGGCGATGTCGGCGATCTTCTGGCCCATGGCCATGAAGCTGGCGTCTTTGGCGACGAAGTCGGTTTCGCTGTTCAGCTCGATCATGGCAGCAATGTTGCCTTCGGTACGGGCGAAGATCACGCCTTCAGCGGCGATACGGCCCGCTTTCTTGGCGGCCTTGGCCTGACCGGATTTGCGCATGTTCTCGATGGCCAGCTCGATGTCACCAGCGGCTTCTTCCAGCGCTTTTTTGCAATCCATCATGCCAGCGGCGGTGCGCTCGCGCAGTTCTTTTACCAGGGCGGCAGTAACGTTAGCCATGTCCAGTATCCTCGGTCTTGAATTGACAAGAAACAGGGGCCACAAGGGCCCCTGCTAACCAATTACATCAGCTTGGTTAATAAGGGCTTTACAGTCCTTATCAATTACTCAGCTTCAACGAAGCCATCTTGTTCGGCTTGAACAACGATGTCCTGAGCGCGAGCTTCCAGTACGGTGTCAGCAGCAGCATTCAGGTACAGCTGTACGGCACGGATAGCATCGTCGTTACCCGGGATGACATAGTCAACGCCGTCCGGGTTGGAGTTGGTATCAACGATGGAAACTACCGGGATACCCAGGTTATTGGCTTCTTTGATAGCGATGTGCTCGTGGTCGGCATCGACAACGAACAGAACGTCAGGCAGGCCGCCCATGTTCTTGATACCACCCAGGCTCTTCTCCAGCTTGTCCATTTCGCGAGTACGCATCAGCGCCTCTTTCTTGGTCAGCTTGTCGAAGGTACCGTCTTGGCTCTGGGTTTCCAGATCTTTCAGGCGCTTGATGGACTGACGAACGGTTTTCCAGTTGGTCAGCATGCCGCCCAGCCAGCGGTGGTTAACATAGAACTGGTCGCAACGCTCAGCGGCTTCTTTTACGGCTTCAGACGCGGCACGCTTGGTACCTACAAACAGGACCTTGCCCTTCTTGGCAGCTACGGAGCTGATGAAGTTCATGGCATCGTCAAACATCGGAACGGTTTTTTCCAAGTTGATGATGTGAACCTTGCTGCGGGCGCCGAAGATGTAGGACTTCATTTTCGGGTTCCAGTAACGAGTCTGGTGACCGAAGTGAACGCCGGCTTGCAGCATGTCGCGCATAGAAACTTTAGCCATTTTATACCTCTGTATTGGGGTTAGGCCTCCACACATCCCATGTAACCGACCCCAAAGGGGCACCCCGGTACAGGTGTCGATGTGTGTGTGTTATTGAGTAAGGGTGATGGAAGGGGGCACAAGTTCCCCATTCCGGCGCGCTTTATACCATAACTTTGGTCAGGACACCACCAGCTGGGCCGCTAAAAATGGATCCCGGCGAGGGCTGCGACCGCTGGATGACGTTGCGATGACGATCACACTGGAAGTAAACGGGGGTTGGGGATAAAATTTTGCCCTGATTGCAAACGCATCTATTTTTCATTACCTGATTGTTGGGCATCGGCAGGATGCGCAGTCAGGCCCCAAGAGAGATCCCATGTCCATTAAAATCAAGACACCGGAAGAGATTGAAAAGATGCGCATTGCCGGCCAGCTGGCCGCCGATGTGCTGGTCATGATCGCCCCCCATGTCAAGGCTGGCGTCACCACTGACGAGCTGAACACCCTGTGCCACAACCATATCGTCGAGGTACAGCAGGCCATTCCCGCGCCGCTCAACTATCACGGCTTCCCCAAGTCCATCTGCACCTCGGTCAATGATGTGATCTGCCACGGCATCCCCAATCACAAGAAGCTGCGGGAAGGGGACATCATCAACCTGGACATCACCGTCATCAAGGATGGCTACCACGGCGACACCTCCGCCATGTTCATCGTGGGCCAGACCACCCCCCTGCGCCGCCAGCTGTGCAAGGTGGCGCAAGAGAGCCTCTACGCCGCCATCAAGCAGGTGCGTCCCGGCATGTGCATCACCGAGATCGGCGCCGTGATCCAGCCCATCGTCGAGCAGGCCGGCTTCTCCGTGGTACGTGACTACTGCGGCCACGGCATCGGCAGCGAGTTCCACGAAGAGCCGCAGATCCTGCACTACCGCAATGGCGGCAAGCTGGAGCTCAAACCGGGCATGTGCTTCACCATAGAGCCCATGGTCAACAGCAAGAAGTACCACTGCCGCATCAATCCCAAGGATGGCTGGACTGTCACCACCAAGGACGGCGGCGACTCCGCCCAGTGGGAACACACCCTGCTGGTCACCGAGGATGGCTGCGAGGTGCTCACCCTGCGCCCCGACGACACTATCGACCGCGTCATCAAACACAGCTAACATCGAACCCCGGCCCTGACCTCAAAGCGCCGGGGTTTTTACTGCCCGTTCCAGCCGTTTGCCTGCTACTTGTGTGTGAGATGCCATGGATGCCAGTCTGCTTTCCCCCCACCTGTTACCCGACGACCAGCTCACCCGTGACAACTGCAAGGAGTATCTGAGCCGCTTCCTTGTCTGGCTGCACGCCCGTTTCGATGCCGGTGACAACATCATCGAACTGGTGGCCACCCGCTCCGAGTACATGGACGCGCTGCTGACCCGGCTTTGGTATAAATTCGGCTTCGACAAGACCAGCCTGACCCTGATCGCGGTGGGCGGCTATGGCCGGGGCGAGTTGCACCCCCACTCCGACATCGACCTGCTCATCCTCTATGAAGGGGACGAGCTGGACGAAGTATTGGGGCTGCGCATCGGCGAGTTCATCACCTTGCTGTGGGATCTCAAGCTGGAGGTCGGGCAATCGGTGCGCAACGTGAGCGAGTGCATCGAGCAGGGCCGCAGCGATATCACGGTCGCCACCAACCTCATCGAGGCGCGCTACATCACCGGACGCCTGGCGGGGTTCGAGCAGTTGCAGGCCGCCACCCAGCCCCAGCACTTCTGGCCGAGCGAGGCCTTCTTTCGCGCCAAGCGCGAGGAGCAGAGCCTGCGCCACCAGCAGTTTCTCGGCACCGCCTACAAGCTGGAGCCGGATCTCAAGAACAATCCCGGGGGCCTTCGCGACATCCAGACCCTGGCCTGGGTCGCCCGCCGCCACTTCGGCGCCACTACCCTGTTCGAGATGACCAGCCACGGTTTCCTCAACCGGGCCGAGTACCGCGAACTGCTCGACTGCCAGAACTTCCTGTGGAAGGTGCGCTTCGCCCTGCACATGGCCATCAACAAGGGAGACAACCGTCTGCTGTTCGATCGCCAGCGCACAGTGGCCCAGATGCTGGGGTTCGAGGGGGAAGGCAACGGCCCGGTCGAGCAGATGATGAAGCGTTTCTATCAGACGGTACGGCGGGTCGCCGAGCTCAACGAGATGCTGCTGCAGCTGTTTGACGAGGCCATTCTCGGCAACACCGCCATGGATGTGCGCCGCATCAGCGACGAGTTCCAGCTCCGTGGCCGCCTCATCGATGCGGTGGATTCCGAGCTGTTTGGCCGCGACCCCGCCGCCATACTGCGGCTCTTCTACCAGATAGCCCAGCACCCGGACATCGCCGGCATCCACTCCGCCACCCTGCGCCAGCTGCGCGAAGCCAGACGCACCCTCAGCTGCTGGCTGCAGGACCTGCCCGAATGCCGTCGTCTGTTCATGGCGCTGCTGCGCCACCCCAACGGCATCGGCCAGCCCCTCACTCTTATGCATAAGTACGGGATCCTCGCGGCCTATCTGCCCCAGTGGAACCTCATCGTCGGCCAGATGCAGTTCGACATGTTCCACGCCTACACGGTGGATGAGCACACCCATCGCCTGCTCCAGAACATCCATCGCTTCCCCAATCCGGCCAGCCGCCAGACCCACCCGCTCTGCCACGAGGTGTTCACCCAGTTGCGCAAGCCGGAGCTGCTCAGCATCGCCGCCCTGTTCCACGACATCGCCAAGGGACGGCGGGGGGATCACTCCGAGCTCGGCGCCGTCGATGCACTGGAGTTCTGCCAGTTGCACGGGCTGGATCGCTACGAGAGCCGCCTGGTGGCCTGGCTGGTGCGCCATCACCTGCTGATGTCGGTCACCGCCCAGCGCCGCGACATCTACGATCCCGAAGTGGTCACCGACTTCGCTCACAAGGTGCGCGACGAACTGCACCTGGATCTGCTCTATTGCCTGACCGTGGCCGATATCTGCGCCACCAACGACACCCTGTGGAACGACTGGAAGGGCACCCTGCTGCGGGAGCTCTACTTCGCCACCCAGAAGGCGCTGCGCCAGGGGCTGGAAAACCCGCCGGACATGCGCCTCAAGATCCGCGAGAACCAGCGCCAGGCCAGGCAGATCCTGGCCCAGCGCGAGGTGCCCGAGGAAGCGGTCAACGCCCTCTGGAATGACTTCAAGGCCGACTATTTCCTGCGCCACAGCCCGGAGCAGATCGCCTGGCACTGCCGCAAGATCATCGCGCACGGCGACAATCCGGCCCCCCTGGTGCTCATCGGCAAGCACCCCATCCGGGGTGGCAGCGAGGTGTTCATCTATTGCCGCGACACCCCGAATCTGTTCGCCACCGTGGCCTCGGCGCTGGATCAGAAGAACCTCAACATCCACGACGCCCAGATCATGAACTCGCGCAACGACTATGTGCTGGACACCTTCATCGTGCTCGAACCCAATGGCGAGCCCATCAGCCCCAACCGCACCGCCACCATCAAGAAGGCGCTGGAGAAGGCGTTGCAGGAGCCGGGCAAGCTGGTGCTGCGCAACAAGCCCCTGTCCAGGCGCCACCGCCAGTTCAGCGTGCCGACCCGGGTGGTGTTCCTGCCCCGCTCTTCACCCACGAAGGGGGAGAGCCGCCACACCCTGCTGGAGCTGACCGCCCTGGATACCCCGGGCCTGCTGGCCCGTATCGGTGCCGTCTTCCAGCAGTGCGGCATCGAATTGCATGCCGCCAAGATCACCACCATAGGCGAGCGGGTGGAAGACTTCTTCAGCCTCACCACTCTGGCCGGCGAGCCGCTGAACCAGGCCGAACAGCAGGCGCTGGAGGAGCGGCTGGTCAATCAGCTCAACCCCCAGGAGCAGGGGGACGAAGAGGGGCGATAAGGCCCGGGCAAGGCTTCACAAGACGCCGTTTATCGTTCTGATTTATCAATCAGAACAAGTGGTTGGGCCACTCAAGTACAATAAACCGCCTTTCTTTTGAAGAAATCGGCCAGAGCCCTTAAAAACGATTGGAAAAGTGTGATACAACAAACAGAATTTTTTAAAGGAAACCTGTCATGACCCAGTTGCAACAGACCATCGAAGCGGCCTTCGAGCGCCGTGATTCCATCACCCCCGGCTCCGTCGATGCCGCCACCAAGGCCGCCATCCTGGAGGCCATCGATCTGCTGGACTCCGGCAAGGCCCGGGTCGCCGAGAAGATTGCCGGTGAGTGGGTCGTCCACCAGTGGCTGAAGAAGGCCGTGCTGCTCTATTTCCGCATCAATGACAACGGCATCATCAAGGGCGACGACGCCCAATACTACGACAAGGTTCCCCTCAAGTTCTCCGACTACACCGCCGAGCAGTTCAAGGCGGCGGGCGTGCGCGTGGTGCCGCCGGCCACCGCTCGCAAGGGCTCCTTCATCGCCCCCAATACCGTGCTGATGCCCTCCTATGTCAACATCGGCGCCTTCGTCGATGAAGGCACCATGGTCGATACCTGGGCCACAGTGGGCTCCTGCGCCCAGATCGGCAAGAACGTGCACCTCTCCGGCGGCGTCGGCATCGGCGGCGTACTGGAGCCGCTGCAGGCCAACCCGACCATCATCGAGGACAACTGCTTCATCGGTGCCCGCTCCGAAGTGGTTGAAGGGGTGATCGTCGAGGAAGGCTCCGTCATCTCCATGGGCGTCTTCATCGGCCAGTCCACCCGCATCTATGACCGCGAAACCGGCGAGATCCACTATGGCCGCGTGCCGGCCGGTTCAGTGGTGGTCTCCGGCTCCCTGCCCTCCAAGTGCGGCAAGTACAGCCTCTATGCCGCCGTCATCGTCAAGAAGGTGGATGCCAAGACCCGTGCCAAGGTCGGCATCAACGCCCTGCTGCGCTCCATCGACGAGTAATCGACCAGCTATCATGGAAAAAGGGGCCTTTTGGGCCCCTTTTGATTTTGGCGCTCCTGTCACAGGCAAGCCACCGTGACTCGGTTAAGATAGATGGGTCAGGATCGTTTCAAACCGAGGAAGCCCGATGTACGAGAATCTGAAGAGCCTGGGGATCCAGGAGCCCACCTCAGTGGACAGCTATACCCTGCGCCAGGAAGCCAACCACGACATCCTCAAGATCTATTTCAAGAAACAGAAGGGGGAGTTCTTCGCCAAGAGCGTCAAGTTCAAGTATCCCCGCCAGCGCAAGACCATGCTGATAGACTCGGGCACCCATGAGTACAAGGATGTCACCGAGATCAACGCCAACCTCAAGTACGTGGTGGATGAGCTGGATAACCTGACCCAGGGCGTGCACGTCGAGATCGATCAGGACATCAAGCAGAAAATCCTGCGTGACCTGCGCCACCTGGAAAAAGTAGTGCAGAACAAGATCAGCGAAATCGAGCGGGATCTGGAAAAACTCTAGACTGCTCCCCATCCTGCACAAGGCGCCATCAGGCGCCTTTTTAAATGCCGCTCCACAGGGAAGCTGCCAGCACCCTCCCCCCGGATCTGCTCGGCCCTTCGCCCAGCTGGCTGACAAGCGCCCAGCAAAAAGGGAGGCTTGCGCCTCCCTCTTCAAACACTCTGATAGTCAGGCAACAGGATTAGTTGCTCTTCATCCAGATGTCCATGTCGGTTTTCAGGTTGTCGGACTTGGTACCGAAGATGGCCTGTACACCGGAGCCAGCAACCACCACACCGGCGGCGCCCAGCTTCTTCAGACCAGCCTGGTCAACCTTGGCCACATCCTTCACGCCGACACGCAGACGGGTGATGCAGGCGTCCAGGGAGGCGATGTTATCTTTACCACCGAAGGCAGACACCAGGGCAGCAGACATCTCGTCTTTGCTTTGACCAACGGTCTCTTCGGCAGCTTCGTCTTCGCGACCCGGGGTTTTCAGGTTCATGGCACGGATCACCACGGTGAAGACCACGTAGTAGATGACGGCGTAGACCAGACCCAGACCAACCAGCAGCAGCATGTTGTCGGCACGGGGTGATTGCACCACGAAGTCGATGAAGCCATTGGAGAAGGTGTGACCGTGCACGACACCCAGCATGTTGGTCAGCACGTAAGCCAGACCGGCCAGCAGGGCGTGAATCGCATACAGCACAGGTGCGACGAACAGGAAGGAGAATTCGATAGGCTCGGTGATACCGGTCAGGAAGGAGGTCAGGGCAGCGGAGGCCATGATACCAACAATCTTGGCGCGGTTTTCCGGCTTGGCAGCGTGAGCGATGGCAAACGCAGCGGCAGGCAGACCGAACATCTTGAACAGGTAACCACCGGCCAGCTGACCGAAGCCGTTACCGGCAGCGCGGGAAGCGTCATCAGCAGTCAGGAAGCAGGTCATGATGCCGTGTACGGTTTCGCCAGCGGCATTGACACAGGTACCCGCCTGATAGAAGAAGGGGACGTTCCAGATGTGGTGCAGACCGAACGGGATCAGGGAGCGCTCAACCACGCCGTAGATACCGAAGGCCAGTACCGGGTTCTGGTTGGCAGCCCAGTCGGAGAAGGCACCGATGGCACCACCGATCGGCGGCCAGATGAAGGAGAGCACAACACCCAGGCCGATGGAGACGAAGCCGGTGATGATGGGCACGGCACGCTTACCGGCGAAGAAGCCAAGGTACTCGGGCAGCTGGATCTTGTAGAAGCGGTTGAACGCCCAAGCAGCGACACCACCGGCGAGGATACCCCCCAGCACACCGGTATCTATGCTCTCGACGCCCATCACAGGTGCCATGACCTTCAGGGTCGCGACCATGATGCCGTAGCCGACGATGGCAGACAGACCGGATACACCGTCGTTATTGGTAAAGCCAAGTGCCACGCCGACGGCGAACAGCAGGGCCATCTGGCCAAACACTGAACCACCGGCCTGCTCCATCAGCTGGGAGACAATTTCCGGCAACCAGCTGAAGTGAGCAGCGCCCACCCCCAGCAGAATACCTGCAACGGGCAAGACCGATACGGGCAGCATCAGCGCCTTACCGACCTTTTGCAGATTAGAGAAAGCATTCTTTAACATGTGTGCGCTCCTGAATGGATTTTTTTCCGACAACGACTCAGTGCAGTTTATTGATGACGGTGTACTTCATCCATGGCTGCATCGAATGCGTTTTCCGGGGGTGTTTATTTTTGACCTACAGAATATAACCCAGCAGGGTTGGAAATGCCTCCACCGAGACCAAGGTAATAATAAATTTGGAGGAGAGATCACAAGATAATAAATAAGCAGGAAGGGGGCAGCCTTGAATATTATTTCGTATTGTTATAGCTTCGCCGCAAAAAGAAAAAAACCACTTCAAAATAACTCAAAAAGAAACCAATGAATACCTAATGAAACCAATTGTAACGACATGTAACTTATTGCGGTTTTATATTATTCAGTCTACCGATTAAAAAGGCCTCCAACAAGGGAGGCCTGAATTAAATATTACTTTGAATAAATCCGGTTATTCAGTTTTTCTGTGAACGCTTCACCGCATCAATAAAGACGGATTTCGCCTTGGTTGAACCGGCCCGCTCGGCTTCATTCACGAGCTGCATCGCCTTGTCGATATCCCCGGCCTTGACCGCCTTCTCGATCTGGCTGTTGTAGAAGGTCTCTGTCTCGCTCAGCATGGCGGGAGCTGGTGTGCTGGGGGGCGTGGCAACAGCGGCAGTGGTCGCCACCGTCGCCGCCACGGCCGTCGTGGCCGGTTTGGCCTGACTCATCGCAACCTTGTCCGAATACTCGGGCTTGAACACGGCTTCCAGACCCTGCCCCTTGGCCATGTCGACGACCTTGATTTGCAGCAGACCCCAGGGGGAATGGGGGATCACGGGATCCTTGATATCCGGCTCGACAGTGCCATTGGCACGGGCAAAGGCCTTCGCGGGGTGCAAGATGGTGGTGCTGCCGGACAGCTCGTCGGCCGGGGCGTAGACCACCATATAGGTTTCGGTCGCCGGGTTGCCCGGCATGCTGCGATCCACGAACACCTTGCCTTCGATCCTGTCATTGTCGAGCAGGTGGGCGGGCTGATACGTGAAGACAGATTCACCCAGCACACGGGTTACCTTGAACTGGGCATCCAGCATGACCACCTTGGGCACGAGCACCGTCTTGCTCACCTGGGAGGCCAGGGTGATGGCCAGGTTGCCGGTATTGACCGGCAGGCGATAAGCGGCGAAATAACTCATCCCCTCGTCAAACTGAAAACTGGGCTGCTTGCCATCGATGGCCAGCAGCGTCTCGCCTTCCGGCAAGGAAACATAACTGAATTCGTTGAATGCCTTGCAGCAGCTCGTCGTCTGAGCGAGCGCCTGCTTGGCCTGATCGGCATTACTCAGGATGGAGGCGTGCTCCTGTACGGGCACCACCATGCTACCGGAACAACCGGCCAACAGCGCGGTAACCACGGCCGCGATAGACATCTTTACCAGTTTCATTCTTCTTATCTCCATAACCCGGTTGCCAAATCCTGCTAAACAAAACTGCCCCCATCAGGGGGCAGTGACTAACTTAACTGAAGAGATTGCTTACCACCAGGCTTCTGCTTGGACGCCGAAGTTCCAAGTATCATCGGATGTACCGCCATTGAACGCATTACCCTTCATATCTTGCTTGTCTTGCGCAAGGTAAGAGGCAAACACGCGGATCTCCGGGCGGGCCCAGAAGCTGGAGCCGGCGGACCAGGCCTGAGCCAGAGTCAGCTTGTAACCAGAATCCTCAAGGGAAGAGCCATTGGTGGACTTGTTCTTGTCCTTGAAGTAGCCGCCTTCAAAGATGGTCTTGTTGAAGTCATCCCACTTGTACATCGGGCGAGCAACGACGGACATGGTTTCCCATTTGTCATTGCCAACCCACATCTCGTTGCCTACCCCGTAGACCAGCTGGTGACCCATCTCCCAGGAGTTGCCCATCGGGATTACACCATGGTTGATGAAGCGGAAACCATCGGCACCGTCTTTGGCTTCAGCACCGTACCAGGAGCCGTCACCCCAGAAGGCAAACGCCTTGGAATAGCCTTCTGTACCGTACTGCAGCACTGTCTTGTTGAAGCCACCGAAGATGCCCTGGGTCAGCTCGGCGGTGAGCATGACACCATCTTTGGCATTCTTATACTGTGGATTGGCCGAATCTTTTTGGGCATCGGATGGATTCGCAATCGCATAATCTACGCCGACTTCCAGTGAACCGTCTTGCCACAAAGGAATTCCGGCATAACGCAGATCCAACGTGTTGACATTCATTTCATCATTGTATGTCCAACCATCACTGGTACCACTGCGGTCGTTGCGAACCCAGGCGAAGGAAACCTTACCAGGGCCGGCTTCGATGCCTTCGATACCAGCACCGGCACCGGAGATGTTCCAGTAGTAGAAATCTGAGATATGGACGTCATGGCGTTGGTAGTAGCGCTTACCGGCCCAGAGGGTGGCTTCCGGTGCAAAGCCCAGCAGGCCCTTGGCTTGTACGTTGAACTGACGGAGAGCAAAAGTAGCGTCTTCCTTGTTTTCACATCCGTCCAATGTAGAGCCATCGGCAGAGGTGCATTGGAAACGAGACTCTGTAGACTCCCAGTCATTAGACCCATTGGATGTCATTGCAACCATGGAGTCTACATAGAAGGTTTTACCATCTTTGTTGAAAACCTCAGAACCCAGCTGGATTTCGCCATAGGTATCCGCTTCATTACCCAGACGACCAACTTTCTGTTTTGCATTATCTGACAGACCAGTCTGCATGCTTCCATCCTCGGAAACACCGACACCGGAACGGAAGTAGCCGTGGAAATCAACGGCGAAGGCGGCTTGAGAAGCCAGGGCAGCGGTTACTGCTGCTGCAATCGGGAGCCACTTTGCTTTCATTTTCATTTTCCTTATTCCCGCTGGGAGTGTGATCCTGATATTCAAGTTCTTATCACTGAAAAACGTTTCAGCGATAACCGGGGTCGATTATATGTAGCCAATTTCGCGACAAACATGAGCTGATTCACAAAACGGTGACAAATCGCGCGCCCCCACCCCAGAGGACGCACATCAAGACAAAAAAAGCAAAAATAAGCAATAAAACACCAACAATCACCCACAAAAAGAAAAACAACGCCAAAGAAAGCGCTTTCAACTATTAATTTGCGATGAAGATTAAGTGAATAAACAGTCGCGCCGTGACGAAAACATGATTGAAATCGCTTTCAGTGCGGAACTTTTAATTTTCTGATGTGTCGCCGTTCTGATGAATATGGGTCTGAGGAATCCGATCTGGCGGGGGAAAGTAACCGGATAAAGTGCGGGATATATTTCAAGAAAGGTTAAGTGAGTCCCAAAATAACACTCCCCCGTCAGCACGCTCACGGGGGAGAAATTTAAAATACGAAGGCAATCCGGCTAGAGCCTATTTTCCCAGCTTTTCAACCAGGCCAGCGCCGCGACCTCAGGCTCATCCTCCAGTGTCGCGTCTATCTCAAGGCGCGGTACCAGGGCGTCGGCGGCCAGCTCCTGCAGCAGTTCATCGAGCCTGCGTCCGGCCCCGCAGAAGTGTTCATAGCTGCTGTCCCCCATGGCGATGAGGGCATAACGCCATCCCTTCATATAAGGAGCGCGATCGGCCAGGGCAGTGGCGAAGGGTTGCAGATTGGGAGGAATATCCCCCTGCCCCGTGGTGGCACTGACGATCAGCAAGAAGCGGGATGGGTCTATGTCAGTCAGCTCGGCTTCGTCGAAGAGCTGGCAGACATGCCCCTGGGCTTGCAGGTGATCCCGCAGTGTCTCGGCCACCAGCATGGCCGAGCCATAGACGGTGCCGACCAGGATATCGATGTCGGTCATCAGCGACTCCTCGAACGAAGGAGAGGGCCCGACTCTGGCACAGAGTTCTGAGTCTGGGTGCGCGGGGTTGCTGGCGGGGTATCTCGTTGAGCCATAAGTGGTTCCTCTGACAGGCGTGGCCTACAGCATGCCACAGCCCGGTCAGAGGCCACAAATGATGACGGGTATCAGGCGCCGTAGTCGCTCTCGCTGGCGGGCCACCCCAGCCTGGCGAACAAGCCCAGCACTTCCGGGCCGAGTGGCGCCTGGATCCGCATCGGCACCTTGAGCACCGGGTGCTCGAAGCTCAAGCGGTGGGCGACCAGCAGCAGCCGCTCGCAACCATAGTGCTCGCGAAAGAAGCGATTATGCCGACCATCACCATGGGTGGTGTCACCGACTATGGGATGGAACAGGTGATCCAGATGACGACGCAGCTGATGCTTGCGGCCCGTCTTGGGGAAGAGCCGAACCAGACTGTAGCGGCTGGTAGGATGCTTCTTGGAGACGGCGTGGGGCAGCTCGACCTGATGCAGACGACGGAACGTCGTCACCGCCTCCTGGGCGGGGCGATCGGGGCTGCTCATGGCATCGGCTATCTTGTCCAGCTGCTCCTTGAGGGGATAGTCGATCAGCCCCTGCTCGGGGGCCCAGCCCCGCACCAGCGCCAGGTACTCCTTGTGTACCCGACGGGCGGCAAACGCCTCGGTCAGGGTCCGGGCCACGGCGGGATCGAGGGCAAACAGCAACACCCCTGAGGTGGGCCTGTCGAGCCGGTGCACGGGGTAGACATGACGCCCCCCGATAAGATCCCGGGTCATCTGCATGGCGAAACGGGTCTCGGCCTTGTCGAGCCAGCTGCGATGCACCAGCAGGCCCGACGGCTTGTTGACCGCCACCAGCCACTCATCCTGGTAGAGCAGGGTCAGTTTCATGCCGCCACCCGGGTATCACCAATGAAGCGCGCCGCGGCCAGGGCAGGCAGGGGATTGATCATTGCTCCACCACTTTTCCGGTCAGCAGCAGATCGAAACGACCGATGAGGCGCAGCAGCCCGGCCACCTCGGCCAGCTCGTCCTTGTAGGCTTCGCTCGCCATGGGATAGAGGGATACGCTGGTGGGCAGCGGCGCCTGCAGCAGCACCAGTTGCTCCATGCGCGGTATCAGCACGAACTGCAACCATTGATCGAAGCTCAGGGTATCGACGCAAAACGGCAGCTCGCTCGCCAGCGCCTCGGCCCCCGGATGTTCGGCTTGCCAGCGTTCGAGGCGTTGCAACTCGGCGGTGAGTTCACCCAGCAGACCGGCGACCAGCAAATATTGATTCATCTCGTCCTCTTCCTCGTCTCGACGATCATCCCGCTGCCAGAGGGCAGGGATCCCGTCTTCTTTAAACACGCGTGCCAAAAAGGGGCGTTACTATACACCGCCCCCGGGGTGGCTGCCATGCTGCCATCACTTTCATGGCCCGCACCTGCACCACTGGCTATCTGATGCAGCCTCCTTATAATCGCCCGCATCACATTTAGCCGGATGCCTTCATGTCTGCCATCAATACCCTGACCGAATTCCTGACCCAGGCCGAGACCCAGTTCCAGCTGTTCGACATGGGCCGCCAGGTGCGCCCGCTGGCGAGCGATCTCTTCGTTCGCATCGAACAGCAGCAGGAGCCCTACCCCTGGCCACTGCAACAGCATGCCTGGCTCGGCGTGCACTTCTTCCAGCCAGCCGAATCCAGGCACTACCTCTGGTTCCTCAAGTTTGCCCTCGACGAGCATGGCCTGCTCATCGCCAGCGGCCCCAAGCACTTCATGGATCAGGTGGTCGAGACCCTGGGCTACAAGCTCACCGGCGATCTGGATGAGGAGAAGGCGCAGCGACTGGCCGACAACCCCTACACCTTCCGGCCGGCCGAGGCCAAGATGGCCAGCCTGCATGCCAAGCTGGCCCGTCAGCTGGAGCAGGCGCCTTCCGCCTACTACGAGGCCCTCTGCCACTACCTGGCGGCGCCGGGGGAAGAGGGGTGGCAGGCCCTGGGGCTGCAAGGCTTCGCCGATCTGGCGGAGCGGCTGCAGGATGAACGCAATCTGGCCCTGGTGTGCAAGGCGCTGCCAAGGCTGCCTCAGGAGCCGCTCTACGCCCTGTGCCAGAGCCTGGAAAACGCCCCCCTGCCCCCGGCGCTGCAAGGTGCCCTGCTCGAGCGCATCGGCAAGGAGCAGGAGTGCGCCGACCCCAGTGCCGAGACCCTGGCCTACCTGTGCCGGGCACTGGCCTCCTGCTCAGGCAATGCCTTGCGCAGCAACAAGCTGCTGACCCTGCTGCACACCCGGCCGAGCCCGGCCCTGCTGCTCGCCATCGCAGGCCGTCTCTGGCCCGATCTGAAAAACCCCGAGCTGCTCGGACTGTTTCTGGAGCAGCTAGCCCTGCAGCCCACCCAGTTCTTCAATCAGGTCTTTGCCGAGCTGGTGACACTGCCCGCCCTGCGCAATGATATGCTGGCAAGACTGCGTGACCCCGAGCGCAGCGAGGCCCTCGGCCAGGCCATAGGCCGACTGTTCGCCTCGGTATAACCACTCTAGGTGCGGCCGTGCTTTCCTCTGGGAAGCACGGCCCAGACCATACATCACAGAAGGAACCCGCTGATGGGAGAAATGCTTGGAATCTTGCTGCTTGGAGCCATCGGCTGGGCCTTCTGGCAACAGCGCCGCCAGGCGGAGCTGGCCTGGCAATATATGCGGCGCTACTGCCAGCATCACGATCTGCAACTGCTATCGCTGGCTCGTACCCATCGCGCCCTGGGGCACAAGCCCCTGCGCCTGCTGACCTATTACCAGTTCGAGTTCTCCAGCGACGGGGATAGTCATTACCAGGGTCAGCTCTGCATGCAGGGCTTGCATGTCGCCGGGGTCGAGCTGCCGCCCCATCGCCTCCCCTCCTAGCCCATGGGGCAAGGCCGTGGCGGCTGGCTATAATTCTCGACAATCGCCCTTCAAGGAGACACGAGATGGAATTGCTGACCCATGACATGCCTGCCCTCTTCGCCCAGCTGGGCCTGGCCAATGACGAGATAAGCCTGCATCGCTTCATCCGCGAGCACCATCTGGACAATCAGACCCTGTTGCCAGAGGCCAGCTTCTGGAGCCCCTCCCAGGCCGTATTCCTGCGCGACGCACTCTGGAACGACTCCGACTGGTCCGAAGCCATCGATCAACTGGACGTGATGCTGCGCCAGGCAAACTGAGCGGCCCGCGTCCCCCGCTTTCCCGAGGGCCGGGGTTTGAGCTCTGTACCACTGATTCAGATCTCAATCGCCCTGGCTTCCCCCACCTCAACAAACTGAGCCTCCCCTTGGCGCCGCTTTCCTGATGGGCAGGCTTTGATTAAGCTCTGTGCCACCATCCGCAAGCAGCAAGACAGCAGCGCAGGAGCGCAGGAGCCAAGATGTCAGCCCAAGAGATCATCCAGATAGCCAACGAACTGAGTGCCAGGGGGATCACCCCCTCCACCGCCATGGTCAAGGCCCGCCTCAGTCACCCCGTGCCCATGGCGGAGTTGCTCAAGGTGTTGAGCCAGTGGAAGCAACAACCCCAGTCGGCAGACCCAGCCCCGGCCAGCGCCCCCGCCGCTGCCGCCCCGGCCCAGGCCATCGATTTGCAACAGCTGAGCGAGCAGCTCAATCGCCTCGAGCAGAAGGTCGATCGCCTGACCGCCCTGCTGCTCAAACAGCAGCAGGATTGATGCCTCCCCATGTATATCCTCGAACTCAACTTTGAATGCTACCGCGACACGTCGCTTGGCGAGGCCGAGCCGGCCATAGTCAACTACCTCGACATGCTGCGCTACCAGGGGCAGATCCTGGGACGGGAGTTTCCCACCAGCATGCAGGATGGCGGCTTTGTCACTCGGGTGGTCTGCCCGGAGCAGGACAGCCTGCACCCGGACAACCAGAGCGAGCAGGTCGCGCTGGCCGAACAGGGCCTGCACCAGGCGGGGCTGCTGGCTCCCAAGCCCCATCTGCTCGGCATGGATCTGCTCTCCGACAGTACGGATCCTTGCGGCGAGCAGGGAGAACGGCCGAGCTGGATGCTGCTCTACACCAGCTTTGTGCACACTTGCTCTCCCTTGCGCTGCGGCGATCATTTCGCCCCCATTCCGCTCTACCGCCTGCCAGCCATCGCCAACGGCGACCACAAGCAGATCATCAAGTGGCAGGAGGATTGGGAGGCCTGCGATCAGTTGCAGATGAACGGCTCCATCGCCGAGCACGCCGTGTTGCACGAAATCAGCGAGGTGGGCAGCCGCCTGCAGCGCCGGGGCAGCGATCTGGCCAGACGACTGGAGGGGCTCTGCGGGATCCCGACCTACTACTACCTCTACAGGGTCGGCGGCCTGAGCAAGGCGGCGGAGTTGGCACGCCCCTGCCCAGGTTGTGGCGGCGACTGGGCACTGGCAGCGCCACTGCACGAGATCTTCGACTTCAAGTGCGATCCCTGCCGGCTGGTCTCCAACCTCTCCTGGGACTTCAAGGACTAGCTCCGCCCGCGCCGTTCCCCCCATGAAAGAAGGGCCTTGCCAGATGGCAAGGCCCTTCTCTTTAATACGGGGCGAGCGAAAACGGGTCGCTTACTGCGGCAAGGTCTCCAACCGTGCGAGGAAGGCCGGCAGGGAGGGGGCCAGCACCAGACGGCGACCGGAGTCCAGCCACTCCAGCCACACCTGGCCGCTCTCGTTATCGAGCGATACCAGCGTCATCTCGTTGCGGGTGGTGGCGATGAAGAGCGACGGCGTGCGCTTGAGTTTGCGCAGCATCAGCAGGTGGCCGATGAGGTTCTCCTTGAGCAAGTCCAGATCCGCCTCGTTCCACGGCAGTATGAGTTCGATGCGCAGCCCCTTGTAGGAGCAGGGAAGCGGGCGGCTGAACCAGTGGCCAAACAGGGCAAGGGCGCTCGGGTGCAGGGTCAGCTCAAGGGCATCTGCCATGGCCGCAAAGTCGGCGGGTACAGGGCGCCGGTGCGGACGCCAGGCTACCCGCCCCTCTCTGGGCTCATCCAGCTCGCAAGGAGAGCGCCAGTCGGCCTCCCACTCGCACAGAGGCAGCCCCCGCCTCGCCTCGCCATCGCGCTGCCAGCGTAAAAAGAACTGCTCCAGGGCAGACAGGACTTGATCCGACATCGATATTCCCCACAATAGCGGCCTCTGATCGCCGCAAGAACCTGACCGAAAAATCCGGGCATTGCACCATCAAACCCTTTATCAGACAAGCGTGAGCAAACAAGCATGAGCAAACAAGAGAGATACGCAGGCGCCAGCGCGTTGCAGGGCCTGAGCCTGGGGCAGCAGTCTGCCTACATCAGCCAGTACACCCCGTCCCTGCTGCAACCCGTGCCACGCAGTCTGAATCGCGACGATCTCGGCCTTGGCGAGACGCTGCCCTTCCAGGGTTGTGACGTCTGGACCCTGTACGAACTCTCCTGGCTCAATGCCAAGGGCAAGCCCGTGGTCGCGCTCGGCGAAGTGGCCGTGCCCGCCACCAGCCCTAACCTCATCGAATCCAAGTCGTTCAAGCTCTACCTCAACTCCTTCAACCAGACCCGCTGCGACTCCCTGGCGGCGGTGCAGGCACTGCTGGCCAAAGACCTGAGCGCCTGTGCCGGGGCGGATGTGAGCGTCACCCTCTTCCCCCTCGATCAGGCCCCTCACCAGATAGCGCTGCTGCCGGGCGAGTGCATCGACGAGCAGGACATCGAGATCGACAGCTACGAGTTTGACCAGACCCTGCTGCAAGGGGCCGCAGAGGCGGACATAGTGGAAGAGACACTGCACAGCCATCTGCTCAAGTCCAACTGCCTGGTCACCAGCCAGCCGGACTGGGGATCCCTGGTGATCCACTACCGCGGCCCGCGCCTCAATCGGGAGAAGCTGCTGCGCTATCTTATCTCCTTCCGCCAGCACAACGAGTTCCACGAGCAGTGCATAGAGCGCATCTTCATCGATCTCAAGCACTTCTGCGCCCCGCAGCAGCTGACCGTCTATGCCCGCTATACCCGCCGCGGGGGCCTGGACATCAACCCCTTCCGCAGTGACTGGGAGCCGGTGCCCGCCAACCTGCGCCTCATCCGCCAGTAAACCCGGCGCCACAAGCCGGAGGATCAGGCCCATCACCCATGTCAGCAATGAACTCTGGACGGGCGGGGGTGGGCTTGGATAACATGCCTGCACCTCCGTGCCGTTCTTAATCCAATGAATCAACTGTTTTTTCTGGCAATGATGATGTCCTCCCTGTCGGCTCCGGATCTGGATCTGGCCAAGGAGCAGTTGTCTATCGATCTGCAGCAGGCACAGACCCTGGTGCTGACCGATCCCGCCAGATGTGTCCAGATTGCCACCTCCTTCCTCGAACGCACGGCCAATAATCCCAAGCAAATCATCAGCAACCGCCAGGAATACGGCTATCGGGAGCCGATCCTGAGCTATGGCACTGCGACCCAGACCACGGGCGCCTACCTGATCAAGGGCGAGTGCCTGCAACAGCTGGGGCAGTCCCAGCCGGCCCAGGACTCCTTCGACAAGGGCATCGCCATGGCCGAGAAGGAGCAGCAGTTCGAGCTGCAGGCCCATGGCCTCTATCTCAAGATCCGCAGCCGGGAGATGCAGGAGCATGCCCCTGGCGCCAGCACGATGGCGCTCGAACAGCTGGACAAGCTGCTGACCAACCCCGGCCTCAAAGAGAGTCAGCTGCAGGTCTACAGCCGCCTGCTGCACGTCAACGCCAGCATGGCGGGGCGGCAGTTCGATCTGGCCAAGCAGCAGCTGACCGAGGCGCGCCAATGGGCGGAGCAAACCAAGAATCCCCTGGCCAGGGCCTGGGTCAGCGCAGTGGGAGGGGATCTCTATCAGGCGCTCGGGCAGCCCCAACTCGCCCTCGGGGAGTACATCGACGCCCAGCAGCAGGCCAAGAATCTGCAGGATCCCCTCTTCCTCGGCCTGCTGTCGAACCAGATGATCAGCCTCTATCAGGCGGAGCAGGAGCCGCAAAAAGCACTGCAGTATGCCAACGAGGCGGCCAACTACTTCCATGCCCTCGGCAACCCCTCCCTGCTCAGCGACGCCCTGATAGTGCTCGCCCGGCTCAACCGTGAGCAAGGGGAGATGAACATGGCGCTGGTCTACTTCTTCAACGCCCTGGATCTGCTGGACGAGAGCAACAGCCGCACCCGCATCGCCCACCTCAAGTTCGAGATAGGCAAGACCTATCTGCAGACCGGCAACCTGACCCTGGCCCGCAACTACCTCAATGCGGCGCGTCAGTCCCACGAGCTGGGGGACGACAAGGAGTCGCTGATCGACACCCTGTTGCTGCTGGGGGAGCTGCACCTCAAGCAGCAGGAGGCGGGCATCGCCATCCTGCAGCTGGAGAATGCCCTGACCCTGGCCAACCGGATTGGCGACATCCGCCGCCAGTTTGAAATCTTCCGGTTGCTCGCCATCGCCTACGAGCAGAAGGGCTATCTCCAGCAGGCCCTCGAGAGCTACAAGAACTATCACCAGCGCAGCGAGCTGGTTCGCCAGCAGCAGCTCGATCTGGAGCAGGAGGCGGTCCGCGACAACTACGCCCAGGTAGAGCGCGCCCAGCAGGTCAAGGAGCTGGAGCAGCGCCTCGACCAGAGCCAGCATCAGCAGGAGCGCTATCTCTGGACCAGCGTCAGCACTGGCCTGCTACTGGTCCTGTTCATCTACCTCTTCTTCACCCTCTGGCTCAAGCTGCGGGTCGCCCGCCTCAATGCCAGACAGCTGGGCGAAGCCCTGCTCATCGAACCGCGCAGCGGCCTGGCCAACTGGCAGCGACTGATGAGCCGCTGGCCGCGCGAGATGGCCAAGCGCCAGCAAAAATCCGATCGCTGGTACCTGAGCGAGCGCCCCACCAGCGAGTTTGACGACAAGCTCCACTACCTGCTGTTCCGGGTGCCCTTCCTAGTCAACAACCTGGAGCAGCATGGATACCAGGTCAGCCGCGAGATTGAACAGGCCTTCGGCCACTACATCAATCAGCTGACTCCCCAGGATGGCCGCATCTACGACCTGCGCGAGGGACACCTGCTCTATGTGGTGCCCCAACGCCACGTGGCCCAGCTGCACCAGCTGGCACAGGAGCTGCTGGAGACCCTGGCCGCCTTCCCCTGCGAATACCCGCTGGACAGGCACATCAGCCTCGGCATCGTCAGCCACCCCTTCCTGCCCAAGGCGGCGATGGCCCTCGATCATCACGGCCTGTTCGACCTCTGTTATCTGGCGCTCTCGGGGGCCATGCAACTCAGTGACAAATACCGGCAGAGCGTCTGGCTGGAGCTGGCGGCCATCGATTGCCAGCAGGCCGCATTTTTTAATGGCGATGTGTGGCAATGCTGCTTGATGGCAATTGACAAGGGGCTGGTAAAAGTAAATTCTTCTCATGAAAAGCAATGGGTTAATTGGCTTTTGCTTTCACGGACGAAAGTGCCGGATAACCCATAACAACAAGGTACTCAACGGGGTCTTTCATTGGCTTACTGTTGCTGGACAACACAAAAACGATAATGACAACAGGGCGACCTGAACAATGAATGATATCGCTGCCGTAACAGGACAACTGGCAAGACTCAGGGAATCCCTTCAGCAAAAACAGCAGGAGCTCGATGGCATGGCCACGTTCTCCGAGGCCGAACGCACCCGCAGCATCCAGTTCATCGGCAAGCTGATGCAGGCCTGCCGTGGTCACGATCGTGAACTGGACAGCCGGCTCGCCAAGCTAAAGCAGAAGCTCGATGGCAACCCTCCCCTCTCCTCGCTCGACGCCGATCTTGCCGTCATCGAGAAGCTGTTGCAGCAACATGGCCACGCCATGGAGGAGTCCATCAGTCTGACCCGGGCCGCCATCGAACTGGGCAGCAAGCAGCTCAAGTCATTGAAGGGCTTTCCGGAAGATACCCGTCGCTCCCTCAAGGAGTTTCTCGCGAGCCCCGAGGGCTATGGCATAGGCGATCACCAAAAGAAGGTGATCCGCTTGCTGGAGTTCTACCAGCAGGCCATCAAGATCCAGCTGCTGCCACGTCAGCCCCTGCTCGCCCCCGAGGTGGCCACCGAGCTCTCCAACCCGGCTCCCACCGACTCCTTCGATATCAAGGCACACGCCCAGATCTCCGATGAGCTGCAGCGGCTCATCACCGAGCTCGACTTTGCCGGCGCCGTGGGGGAGAGCCTGGCGGACATCCGCCGCCAGCTGCTGGGGGGGATCACCCCGCCCCTGCTGGCGGAGATCTGCCTGCAGATCATCGAGCTCATCATTGAGGGGACCCGGGAAGAACGTAAGTCCTCCCAGGCCTTCCTCAGCTCCCTCAACGAGAGCCTCTCCGCGGTACATTTCAACTTTACCGAATCCCTGGACGAGGGGCGGGCGCTGCAAAATGCCGCCCACCTCAGCGGCCAGGCGCTGGAGCGGGAACTCGCGGCCATCGATCACACCATGGCGACCCACAACTCCCCCCAGTCCCTCAAGGGAGCCATCTCCAGCCATCTGGACACCATACGTCGCCTGCAGCAGGAGCGGGAGGCCATGGCCAGTCGCGAGCGTCACCTGCTCACCCACCTCTCCAACATGGAAGCCAAGCTGCGACTGATGAAGGAGGAGACGGCCGAGTACAAGAAGCGGCTCACCATCCAGAAGCACAAGCTGTTCCTCGACAGCCTGACCCAGGTGCACAACCGGGCGGCCCTCGACGAGCGGCTCGAGCTCGAGTACAAGCGCTGGCTGCGCTATGGCACCCCCCTGTGTCTGGCCATCATCGACATCGACCACTTCAAGAACATCAATGACAACTACGGCCACATGGCCGGGGACAAGGCCTTGAAAGTGGTCGCCAAGGCCCTGCAGAACGCCTTGCGTGACACCGACTTCATCGCCCGCTTCGGGGGGGAGGAGTTCGTGGTATTGCTGCCCAACATCAATCCGGACAAGTACCAGAAACCCCTGGAGAACCTGCGTCAGACGGTCAAGAGCATTCCGTTCAGGTTCAGAGACGCCAGGGTCGAGATCACCATCTCCATCGGCGCCACCCTGTTTCGCGAAGGGGACCACACCACGGACGCATTCGAGCGCGCAGACAAGGCACTCTACAGCTCCAAGAATCTGGGCCGGGATCAGGTCAATCTGGCCTGAACCCGGGTTGAACTGCGGCTAAAAAACAGGCAAACGCACCGACCCCCTATTCCCCTGCCCCACCCCTTGCCTCTACTATCGAAATCGAGGGATGCCATGGCATCCCGTTTTCTCCCCAGGGAAAGCACAACGATAACAAGCGAGTGAAAGGGGAAATTATGATTACACACATCAATCCCGTGGGCAGCATGGACCTGCTGTCCCAACTTGAGGTGGATCGCCTCAAGCAGACCGCCTCCAGCGATATCTATCAACTGTTTCGCAACTGCTCGCTGGCGGTGCTCAACTCCGGCAGCCACACCGACAGCTCCAAAGAGATACTGGAGCGCTTCAAGTCCTTCGACATTCATGTGATCCGGCGCGAGCGCGGGGTCAAACTCGAGCTGTTCAACGCCCCCGAGCACGCCTTCGTCGATGGCGAGATCATCCGCGGCATCCAGGAGCACCTGTTCTCCGTGCTGCGCGACATCCTCTATGTCTCGACCCAGCTGGAGTCCAATCGCCTGGTCAACCTGACCAGCTCCACCCACATCTCCAACGTGGTGTTCGCCATACTACGCAACGCCAAGGCGATCCTGCCCGGCGCCGATCCCAACCTGGTGGTCTGCTGGGGGGGTCACTCCATCAACGAGGTGGAGTACCAGTACACCCGCGCCGTGGGCAGCGAGCTGGGCCTGCGGGAGCTCAACATCTGCACCGGCTGCGGCCCGGGTGCCATGGAGGGCCCCATGAAGGGGGCCGCCGTCGGCCACGCCAAGCAGCGGGTGCGCAACGGCCGCTATATCGGCCTCACCGAGCCCTCCATCATCGCCGCCGAACCACCGAACCCCATCGTCAACGAGTTGGTGATACTGCCGGACATCGAGAAGCGGCTGGAGGCCTTCGTGCGCCTGGGCCACGGCATCATCATCTTCCCGGGCGGGGTCGGCACCGCCGAGGAGCTGCTCTATCTGCTCGGCATCATGATGCACCCGGCCAACGAGCGGCAGCCCATGCCCATCATACTGACCGGTCCGAAGGAGAGCGCCGACTACTTCCGCGCCATCGACGACTTCGTCAAGGCCACCCTGGGTGAGCCGGCCACCAGTCTCTACCGCATCATCGTCGGGGATGCCCCGGAAGTGGCGCGGGTGATGAAGGAGGCGATGCCGAAGATCCGCGAATACCGAAAATCGGTGGGAGATGCCTACTCCTTCAACTGGTCCTTGCGCATAGAGCCGGAGTTCCAACTGCCGTTCGAGCCGGATCACGCCAGCATGGCGAGCCTGGATCTGCATCGCAACCAGCCGCCCCAGCTGCTGGCGGCCAACCTGAGGCGCGCCTTCTCCGGCATCGTCGCCGGCAACGTCAAGGAAGGGGGCATTCGCGCCATCGAGAAGAAGGGCCCCTTCAAGCTGCACGGCGACAAGGAGCTGATGCATCTGATGGACAGACTGCTGGAGAGCTTCGTCAGGCAGCAGCGGATGAAGCTGCCCGGCAGCCAGTACATTCCCTGCTACGAAATCGTGAAATAAGGGCGCAGCGCCCGTGATGACAGGAGGGGCCCGGTGCCCCTCCTTCACTTCCCGGCCCTGGCGTCCGGGGTTAGCATGACGCCCATCCCTTGTTACAATGGGCCGTCCCGACCGCCAAGAGTGCTCCCTGCCATGCAACACCTCAGGCCACACCTGCTCATCATCGATGCCCTCAACCTCATCCGCCGACTGCACGCGGTGCAGGCCCAGCAGGCGCTGACCCCGGCCCAGGCCCTGATCGCCACCCGCGCCAACCTCATCAATACCTGCAAGAAGCTGCTGGCCGCCAGCGAGCCGACCCACGTCATCGCCGTGTTTGACGGCGAGGTGCACAGCTGGCGCAAGGAGATCTATCCGGCCTACAAGGAGGGGCGCACCCCCATGCCACAGGAGCTGAGGGAGGGGCTGGCCGACTTGCAGGACGCCTTCTGGGAGTGCGGTGTGGATGCCCTGCTCTCCCAGACCGACGAGGCGGACGATCTTATCGCCACGTTAGCCAGTGGAATTGCCCAGCACGGCGCCAGGGCCACCATCATCTCCACCGACAAGGGCTTCTGCCAGCTCATCTGCCCGCAGATCCGGGTGCGGGATTACTTCAACAAGCGCTGGCTGGATGAGGCCTTCGTCCGGCAGCAATATGGCGTGGCTCCCGAGCAGCTGGTGGACTTCTGGGCCCTGACCGGCATCGGCGGCTCCCATATCAAGGGGGTGCCGGGCATAGGGCCAAAGACGGCAACCCAGCTGCTGCAACAATATGGCGATCTGGCCGCCATGCTGGATGCCTGCTTGCAAGAAGACGCGGGCAAGCCTCTGCTCAAGCTGCGCCAGCACAAGGATGAGGCCCTGCTGGCCCAGCGGCTGGTGCGGCTGCAGCAAGACATCCCCCTCGGTTTCAACCTGAGGGAGATCCGCTACCCGCCCGAGCCCGACTCGGAGGCGTGATCCCCGGCACACTATTCCCCGAAACAGGCCGTACCTGTTGACATAAATGGGAAAAATGTAAAGAAACATGGAGGAAGTGGTGCAAAAATGGTATAAAACCGCCGAATCCTCCCCCTCTGTTCCCTAGAAGTGGATACGTCTCATGTCAAAAAGAAAAATTACCGTCATTCCGGGCGACGGCATAGGCCCCAGCATCATCGAATCCGCCATCCAGATCCTGACCCACGCCGGCTGTGATTTTGACTACGACTATGCCGATGCCGGTCTGGTCGCGCTGGAGAAGCACGGCGAGCTGCTGCCCCAGTCCACCCTCGATTTGATTGAGAAGAACAAGGTCAGCCTCAAGGGCCCCCTCACCACACCGGTCGGCGGCGGCTTCACCTCCATCAACGTCTCCCTGCGCAAGAAGTTCAACCTCTACGCCAACGTGCGCCCGGTGATCTCCTTCAAGGGCACCAGGAGCCGTTACGACAACATCGACATCATCACGGTGCGTGAAAACACCGAGGGCATGTATTCGGGCGCCGGCCAGAAGCGCAGCGATGACAACCAGAGCGCCGAGGCGATGAGCATCATCACCCGCGACGGGGCCGAACGCATCGTCACCTTCGCCTTCGAGCTGGCGCGCCAGGAAGGGCGCAAGAAGGTCACCATCATCCACAAGGCCAACATCCTCAAGTCCACTTCGGGCCTGTTCCTGGAGGTGGCGCGCGAGGTGGCTGCCCGCTATCCGGATATCCAGAACGAAGAGATGATCGTCGACGCCGCCTGCATGAACCTGGTGATGTACCCGGAGCGGTTCGATGTCATGGTCACCACCAACCTGTTCGGCGACATCCTCTCGGATCTCTGCGCCGGTCTGGTGGGGGGCTTAGGCATGGCCCCAGGTGCCAACATAGGTGAGGGCGCCGCCATCTTTGAGGCGGTGCACGGCTCTGCGCCGGACATCGCAGGCAAGAACATCGCCAACCCGACCTCGGTGATCCTCGCCTCCATCCAGATGCTGGAGTACCTGGGCATGCAGGACAAGGCCGAGCGCATCCGCGAGGCAGTGCGGGCGACCATCGAGTCCGGCGATCGGGTGACCCGGGATCTGGGGGGCACGGCCTCCACCAGCGAATTCACCCAGGCCATCATAGACCGTCTATAAATCATATCTAACTGATTGATTTAAAAAGGGAGCTTCGGCTCCCTTCGTTTTATACCGGATCCCCCTATCTCCCTTGTCGGATGAATACTATGTTCATATGAGGGATAAGGAGATCCATCATGCGTGCTACCTTCATCTTGCTGATCGTCAGCAGCAGTGCCATGGCATTGGACAGGCCCATCGACAACGCCTGGTTGACACCGCCCCCTCAGTACGAGCCGCCGGCCAAGCAGACCTGGCAGTCCACCATAGATACCAACGACCTGCTCAAGAGCCCCAAGCCGCTCTCCCTCGGCGTGGACATCATGACCGACAGCAATGGCACCCAGCGGGTCACCCCCTACCAGAAACTCAATCTGACCGCCGAGAAGAGCGTGAGCCTCTCCTTCGAGAAGCACAAACCCAGGATCAAGTTCAACGCCGGTGGCCTCCATACCTCGGTCAAGCTGCGGGGGGACGGCGTCAAGATGCAGTTCAACCCCATCGACAAGACCATTCCGCTTCAAATAGAGCTCAAGATCACCGATGACGAGTCCATGATGCGCGTCGACTACCGCTTCTGAGGGCGTCAGAAAACAAAAAACCGGACGGGGTCAGCCGTCCGGTTTTTATTTGGCGTCATACCGGGTGACGCGGGTGCCCTGCTCAGGACTTGGGTTCGAGCTTGGAGACCCAGAACTTGTTGTAGACGTGCACGGTGATCTCTTCGCGATCGTGGTAGAGCTGCTTGGCCTGGATCACGAACGCATTGTCGATCTCCTTGAGCATCTCCCGCAGCACCTCTATGTTGTGCACCGCCTCGGCATAGCGCTTCTTCATCGGCAGCTTGAGGTTGAACATGGCTTCCTGGCAGTCGTTCTCGCGGAACCAGTCGGCGATCATGTGCACCACCCGCGCCGGCTTGTCCACCATGTCGCACACCAGCCAGTAGGTGTTCTTCTTGCCTGGCCGCCAGACGAAGCCATCGTCGCGAATGTGCTTGACCTGGCCGGTATCCATCAGGGACTGGGCCATGGAGCCGTTGTCCACCGCGGTCACCATCATGCCACGGCGCACCAGCTGATAGGTCCAGCCGCCCGGGCAGGCGCCCAGATCGACGGCCTTCATGCCGGAGGTGAGTCGCAGCTCCCACTCTTCCCGCGGCACAAACACATAGAAGGCCTCTTCCAGCTTGAGGCTGGAGCGGCTCGGGGCGTCAGGCGGGCAGCGCAGACGCGGAATGCCCATGTGGAATTCGGAGTTGTTGAAGGAGTAGGAGTACCCCAGCAACAGGTGATCATTGGCCATGAAGAAGGCGTGGAACACCGGACGGTGCGGCGTCTCCTTCTTGGTCAGGATCTCGTTGCCACGCAGCGCCTGGCGCAGCGGCACCGTGAACTTGCGGCAGAAGGCAGACAGCTCCTTCGCCTCGTTGGTATCAGCCGTTTCCACCCGCAGATCGCCACAGATGGCATAGTCACGGGTCGCCTCTATGATGGGGGAAACCCGATCGGAGAGGTCCAGATCCTTCAGCTCATGGGTCACCACCAGCATCTGGCGGATGAAGATGAGCTCTCGGAACGGCAGCTTGCGGGCCAGCAGATCCGCCTGCTCCTCGTCATACAGCTCGAAAATCACGTAACCGCTGTCGTCCTTGACCCGGGCGAAGCCGTAGCACTGCATGTTGCTGGCTCGTTCGGTGATCTCTGCCGCCGCCTCTTTCTCAAAACCCGGGCGGCAATAAAGCAGCAGATTATTCATTTTTTCCTCCAAGACGACAGCCGGCCCATATCAGAGCCGCCCATCCCAACATAAAACAGAGGCCACCGGCCGGGGTGATGAGCCCCAGCCCCTTGCTGCCAAGCAGCACCATGGCGTAAATACTGCCGGAGAATCCCAGGATCCCCAGCACAAAGGCCGTGCCCGCGAAGGTGATCACCTTGCTGCGCACGCCGCACCACCCCAGCACCAGCAGGGCCAGGGCGTGAAAAAACTGATACTGCACCGCGGTGTTGAACGCCGCCAGCAGTGAAGGGGCTATGCCGGTCGCCGCCAGCCCGTGAGCCCCATAGGCTCCCAGCATGGTGGCCGTCAGGCCGAAACAACCCGCCAGCACCAGCCAATGTCGATGGACTTGCATCCTCTCTCCTCGTTCTCTGCGCGCGGCCATCCCTTCAGACGCACCGGGACGGGGTCGCCGCGATAAACCCCTTGATCCGCTCCGCAGCCTGTCGCAGGTTCTCCTGCTCGCTCACGCCGCTGGCCTTCCTCGGCTTGAAGCCATGATCCCCATCGGTCAGCCAGTGGACCGATACGGCGGGGGAGAAGGGGAAATCGGCCAGCTCGGCGCGAGAGCCAAAGGTATCGCGCTCCCCCTGCAGCAGCAGGGTCGGCGTCGTGATCTGCTTGAGCACCTCACCCCGCCAGCGGTCGGGGCTGGCCGGGGGGTGGAAAGGATACCCGAGAATGAGCAATCCTGCAGCATTCATCTCGTCGCTCCCTTCGTGATAGAGCTCGGCCGCCATCCGCCCCCCCATGGACTTGCCCGCCAGAAACAACCTGGGGTGGGCAAACGCGCGCACCATCTCGCGCCAGTGGGCGAGCAGCACGGGCTGCCGGTCCGGCGGCCTGCGCTTGCCGTCCAGGGCCCGCTTGCTCATGTAGGGGAAGTTGAAGCGCACCACCTCGATATCCGGCCCCGCCAGCAGCCGCGACAGCTCGGCGAGAAAGGCATGATCCATGCCGGCGCCCGCACCGTGGGCCAGCAGAATACGAACGGGGGCGTCGCTCGCCCCCTCTCTTGTCACATCCATCTCCTCACCCCTCGCCGAGACGGGCCCGGCGACGGGCCTCCTCCTGCTCCACCAGCTCCAGCATCCAGTCGCGGAAGGCCACTATCTTGCCCTGATCGGACTGCTGCTCCTGGCACACCAGGTAGAAGGCATTCTTGCTCACCAGCACCTGCTCGAACGGGCAGATGAGGCGGCCCGCCTCAATTTCGGGCTGGGCCAGCACGCTGTGACCGAGCGCCACCCCCTGACCGTGGATCGCCGCCTGGATCACCATGGTGGAGTGGCTGAAGATGGGCCCCTGGTTGACGTTCGGGGCATCGATGTCGAGCTGGCGAAACCAGGCCTTCCAGTCGCGTCGGGAGGTGTCGTGCAGCAGGGTGTGCCTGGTCAGATCCTCCGGGGTGCGCAGGGGCTTGGGGCCGGTCAGCAAGAGCGGCGAGCAGACCGGGATCAGGTACTCGGTGTGCAATTTGTCAGAGCGCAGCCCGGGCCAGTTGCCACGGCCGTAGTAGATGGCCACATCCACGTCGTCGGTCAGGGAACCCTCGTCCATGTCCACCGCCTTGATCCGCACATCGATGTCGGGGTGACGCTCGCTGAACTTCACCAGCCTGGGCACCAGCCACTGGATGGCGAAACTCGGCTGCAGGGAGACGGTGAGCGCCCCCTTGGCACTGCGGGCCAGCAGCTTGTCGGTGGCCTCTGAGATGGAGGCGAAGATGTCCTTGATGTCGAGGAAGTAGCTCTGCCCCTCCTCGGTCAGCAGCAGGGAGCGGTTCTTGCGACGGAACAGCTTGATGCCGAGGTACTCTTCCAGCGCCTTGATCTGGTGACTGATGGCGGCCTGAGTCACAAACAACTCTTCTGCTGCGCGGGTAAAGCTTAAGTGGCGAGCCGCTGCTTCGAATGCTTTCAGGGCATTGAGCGGGGGTAAACGACGAGACATGACACCAGCCGACGATGAGTTTTTCTAATGGGGCGCATTATAAATTGTCGGTTGCGGGTCGACCAGTGAATAAACATAATTCGCCACGCAATCCGTTGCCATATGGCTCACACCTTCTCTTCCATGTTGGTTTACATGTGGTTTTTGTGAGTGGGCCGACAGCGATTGTGGTGTTGTGTTTCTTCCTCTGCGGGAAGAAGGGCTAAATCGGACCGATTTAACCCAGTCTGTCATCTGAATGTGTTTGGCGCCTCCGGTTGGATGGCGCCTTTTTTCTTATCTCTATACCCTGAACTGCCCCACCAGTTGCTGCTGTTTGTCCGCCAGTTGCGACAACTCCCGTCCGTTGTCGGCCGAGGTCGCCGCCTCGGCCCTGATGGTATGGCTCACATCGCGGATATTGCTGACATTACGGTTGATCTCGTCCGCCACCCCGCTCTGCTCCTGGGCCGCCCTGGCTATCTGCTCGTTCATCTGATGGATGGTGGCCACCGCATGGATGATCTGCTCCAGCACGCTGACCGACAGCTCCACCTTGCCAAGGGTCAGATCCGCCTGGCTGTGGCCCGTCATGATCGCCTTGACCACGGCCTCTGTGCCCGACTGCAGCTCGGTGATCAGGTTCTGGATCTCGACGATGGCATTCTGGGTACGACCGGCCAGGTTGCGCACCTCGTCGGCCACCACGGCGAAGCCGCGACCCTGTTCACCGGCCCGCGCCGCCTCGATGGCGGCATTGAGCGCCAGCAGGTTGGTCTGTTCGGCTATCCCCTGGATGACGATGAGGATGTCGTTGATGTTGTCGCTGTTGGCGGCCAGCCGCTCCACCACGGGCTTGGCGTCGCTGATCACCGCCATCAGCCTGGACATCGCCTGCTGGGTATCGGCGACCACGGACTTGCCCTCCTGGGCCGCCATGTCCGCCTGGTTGGCCGCGCTCACCGCCGAGCTGGCATTGCCCGCGACCTGCAGGGCGGTGGCGCTCAGCTCCTCGAACGCCGTGGCCACCAGATCCACCTCCTGATATTGGGACTGCATGCCGGCACTGGTGCGCTCGGCCCCTTGCGCCGCCAGCGCCGCGCTGGCCCGGGTGCCGGCCACCGTGTCGATCACCTGGCTGATGGTGGACTGCAGCTTGTCCAGGAAGTTGTTGAACCACTTCGCCAGCTCGCCTATTTCGTCATCACGGCGCAGGTCGATGCGCTGGGTCAGATCCCCCTCGCCGCTGGCGATGTCCTTGAGGCGGGCTACCACGGTGCGGATGGGGGCGACGATGCGCTGGGCCATCAGCCAGATGCAGAGCAGGGCAAGGGCCGAGATGGCCCCGCCGATCAGCAGCTGGGTGGCGACGCTACGCTGGGACTGGCCCTCCAGCTCCCCCTGCAGTTGCAGGGCAGAGGCGAGCACCACGGCGCGGGGCAGTTCGATGTAGATGCCCCACTGGCGATCCGTCCCGCGCATGCTGACCGGCACGAAGGTCTGCAGCAAGGCGCCGTCCGGGCTCCAGCGCGTGACCACCTCCCCCTTGGCGAGCCAGCCGTTGAGATCCGCCGACAGCCCCTGCTGATCCAGAGGATCCCCAAGGGCGACCTGGAACCCTTCGACCCCGGCTACCCGGCCCTCGTGACTGAGCAGCAGCACCTTGCCCTGCCCGTCATAGAGCGTCTTGTCCATCTCCTCCACCAGGCTCTGCAAGGTGGCCAGCGAGATATCGACCCCGACCATGCCGAGCAGAGTGCCCTCTTCCAGCAAGGGGGCCGTCACCGAGGTCATCAGCACCTGCCGGGTGCCCACCTCGTCCACATAGGGTTCGAGCAGGCAGAGGGCACGGCTGCGAATGCTGCAGCTGTACCAGTCATTCTCCAGGCCACCGTGCTCGGACGGCTTGTCGTTGGCCAGCAGCGCCTCGTCCATCACCTCCAGGGTCACCTTGCCGTCGACTCTGGCCCAGTAGCTGGAGAAGCGCCCCTTGTCGTTGGCCCCGAGCGCGGTCGAGCCCTGATAGTTGTCGTCTTCGCCGTCGAGCTGATTGGGTTCGAATACCGCATAGACCCCGAGCAGATTGGCCGATGACTCCGCCGCGTCCTGCAACTGCTGGTTCACGGCACTGCGCAGCGCCTCGGAGTGAACGAAGTTGTCGGCCGCGTTCTTGCGCTGGAACAAAATGCCCTGGGCCAGCAGGGTGGCTCTGAAATAGGCCTCGTCGAGGTAGCTGGTCACTCTGGCCGCCTGGGTGGACCCCATGGCCTTCATCCAGTTTTCTGCCGCGTGCTGCCCCTCCAGGGTGGTGGAGGTGAGCACCTGCTCCTGCATACGGGCCGCATTGAAGAGGGAAGAGGCGACCAGTGCGGCGGCACTGGCCAACAGGCAACAACCGGCAATCAGGGTGATCCGTCCCTGAACAGAAAGAGAACTCATGCCACGATTTCCTAACGTCTACAGATGTGAACACTGTATCGGTTTTGGACACAAAAACTTAACTAAATCAGCTGAGATCCAGGCTCAATTGGTTGATCTCCCCCGCCCCTGGCAGACCGACCACCAGACCGAGCAGGCGAATGGGTTTTCCTTGAGACCGTTGCAGCCCCTCGTGCAGCAGATCGTGGAAACGGCTCGCCTGGTAGCTCCCCTTGCGATAGACGGTGGTCTGGTGGAAATCGGCAAACTTCAGCTTGATCCCCTGCCCCATCAGCGCCTCCGCAGGGCAAGCCCTGGCAAAGCGCAGCTCCAGCTCGGGAATGAGCCGGCCGAGCACCTCCCGGCAGGCGGCTTCATCCAGCACGTCGCTGGCGAGGGTCGTCTCCACCCCTATGCTCTTGCGTATCCGCCGGGCCTGCACCGGCTGATCGTCATGCCCCCAGATACGGCCAGCCAGCATCTCCCCGAGCTTGCCGAAACGGCTCACCAGCTCCTCGTTGCCGAGCTGGCGGGCATCCTCGCAGGAGTAGAGCCCGAGGGACTCCAGCCGCTCCGCCGTCTTGCGGCCTATGCCGGGCAGCTTGCCGAGGGGCAGCTGGCGCACGAACTCGTCCACCTCCTGGGGGCGGATGACGAACAGGCCGTCCGGCTTGCGCTGCTCGGAGGCAAGCTTGGCCAGAAACTTGTTCGGCGCCACCCCGGCCGAGGCGGTCAACCCCAGTTCGAGGACGATGGCGGCGCGGATCTCGGCCGCCATCAGGGTGGCGCTGCCGCCGCAGTGGGGGCTGTCGGTGACATCCAGGTAGGCTTCATCGAGGGAGAGCGGCTCCACCTGCTCCGTGTAGCGCAGGAAGATGGCCTGCAACTGGCGGGAGGTCTCCTTGTAGACGGCCATCCGCCCGGGGATCAGCACCAGCGGCGGGCAGAGTTTCCTGGCCAAGGCGCTCGGCATGGCGGAGCGTACCCCGAAGCGGCGCGCCACATAGTTGCAGGTGGAGATGACGCCGCGCCTGTCGGCCGAGCCGCCGATGGCCAGCGGCACCTCCCGCAGGGCCGGGTTATCCCGCATCTCCACCGCGGCGAAGAAGCAGTCCATGTCGATGTGAATGATCTTGCGCATGCCAGAGTCTGTTGAGCCGTCGGCGCCTGCCGCATGGTTGGGTGCACCGCCGCTGTCGTGATGAGGCGGCGACACCACTGTATGAATAACCAGTCAAGGCCCCATGCTACCCCAGCCCTGTCATTTCTGCCAGCGCACGGGAGGAGAGGGACGGATAGACTCTCAAGGCACCATCCACATCAGACTCAAGGAGGAGAGAGATGAGAGCAATCTGGCCGGGACTCTGCCTGCTGCTGTTGCCGCTGACGGGCATGACCAAGGACCATCCGACCGCCGAGTGCAGCTGGCTGTTTGAGCGCATAGAGATACTGGAGAAGGCCATCAAGCAGGGGGACAAGCTGGGCACAAGGGAGGAGCTGGCAAAGCGAAAGGCGGAGTTTCACAACAAGGCCTGCAGCCAGTACGACTACTGAGCGCCATGAAGACGCGAGCCGACCCAGGGTCGGCTCGCGTGCATTCGATGCACCCGCACGCGGGTGCTCGCCCTCAGAGGATGCGGTTGTCCACCAGCATCTTGCGACGGGCCTCTTCCTTGGCCATCTTCTTCTTGCGATTGTCGCAGGGCTCCGGGCAGTCGCACTCCTTCTCGATCCCTATGGTGCCAAGGCCGCCACAGGAGCCGGAGATGGTCTTCTTCTGGAAGATGTAGCCGATGGCCATGGCCACCACCACCACCAGAAACACCCCGAAGGTGATCAGAAAGATCTGCATGGTATTACCCCTTTACTGTTTAACCAGATACGGCTCGACGGCATCCGGCGACAAGATTCCCAGGCGCCGCCGAGTGATGGCGACGCCTTCACGGTTAACCGGGCTGCTTGGCCAGGTAGGGCTTGAAGGCATCCGAGTAAGCCTCCTCGAAGCCCTCGTCCGTCTTGGTGATGACGAAGATGGCCAGACCCCGCTCCTTGGCATAGGCCAGGCTCTTCTGCGTTCCCATGACCGTCAGCGCCGTAGCCAGCCCGTCTGCCGTCATGCAGGAGGGGTGGATCACGGTGACCGACACCATGCGATGGGTGATGGGCTTGCCCGTCAGCGGATCCATGGTGTGGGAGAAGCGCTTGCCATCCAGCTCGTAGTAGTTGCGATAGTCCCCCGAGGTGGCGACGCCGTTGTCCCCTGGCACTATCACTTCCTGCACCGAGCCGGCATTGGCGGTCGGCTTCTCGATGGCGACGCGCCAGGGGTGACCCTTGCCGTTGACGCCATTGATCCGCAGCTCGCCGCCGATCTCCACCAGGTAGTTGCGCGCCCCCAGGGATTCCAGGTACTCGGCCACCTTGTCCACCCCGAAACCCTTGGCGATGGCGGAGAGATCCACGTAGAGATCCGGGATGTCCTTTTGCAGGGTGTCGGCGTCGACCGAGGTTACCACATGCAGATTGCCGAGGCCCGTCTTCTGCCGGGTCTGGGTAATAAGCTCGTCGGATGGCACCTTGGTCGGTTTGGCATCCGGCCCAAAGCCCCACAGATTGACCAGGGGGCCCACGGTGACGTCCAGCGCCCCGCGGCTCTCGCGGCCAATGTGAATGGCCTCGGTCACCACCCGGGCTGTGTCACGGGAGACCACCAGCGGGGTATTGTCCTTGTGCTGGTTGAAGCGCGACAGTTCGGAATCCGGGCGGTAGGTGGACATCTGATCGTTGACCCGCTCCAGCAGGACATCCACCTCGGCCTGAAGCTTGGCGGCATCCGTGACGGCGGCATCTGCCACCTTGATGGAGTAGTAGGTCCCCATGGTGCTGCCGGTGATGTGGATCTCCGGTTTGGATTGGACCGATTCCTGACCGCACCCAGTCAAGAAAAAGGCTAGCCCGAAGGCTAGCCAGGTCTTTACAACACTGTGCATGGATTAACCACCAAAGTCATCCAGGAGGATGTTTTCGTCTTCAACGCCGAGGTTTTTCAGCATGTTGATGACGGCAGCGTTCATCACGGGAGGTCCACACATGTAGAACTCGCAATCTTCCGGCGCCTCGTGGTTCTTGAGGTAGTTCTCGAACAAGACGTTGTGGATGAAGCCGGTGTAGCCATCCCAGTTGTCTTCCGGTTGCGGATCCGACAGGGCGACGTGCCACTGGAAGTTGTCGTTCTCGGCGGCCAGCATGTCGAAGTCCTCGACATAGAACATCTCGCGCTTGGAACGGGCACCGTACCAGAAGCTCATCTTGCGCTTGGACTTCAGGCGACGCAGCTGGTCGAAGATGTGGGAACGCATCGGCGCCATGCCGGCACCACCACCGATGAACACCATTTCGGCGTCGGTGTCCTTGGCGAAGAACTCACCGAACGGACCCGAGATGGTCACCTTGTCCCCAGCCTTCAGGCTGAAAATGTAGGAGGACATCTGGCCGGGAGGGGCAGTCCAGTTGCTGGGCGGCGGGGTCGCGATCCGCACGTTCAGCATGATGATGCCGAACTCTTCCGGATAGTTCGCCATGGAGTAGGCACGGATAATAGGCTCGTTGACCTTGGACTCCAGCTCGAAGATCTTGAAGCGATCCCAGTCCCCGCGATACTCCTCGGGAATGTCGAAGTTCTTGTACTGCACGTGGTGGGCAGGGGCTTCGATCTGGATATAACCACCGGCGCGGAACGGCACGCTCTCGCCATCGGGGATCTGCAGCTTGAGCTCCTTGATGAAGGTGGCCTTGTTGTCATTGGAGATGACGGTACAGTCCCACTTCTTCACGCCGAAGATCTCTTCCGGCAGCTCGATGTCCATGTCGGAACGCACTGTGACCTGACAGGCCAGACGCTCGCCATGACGGGCTTCGCCCTTGCTGATGTGATCCAGCTCGGTCGGCAGTATGTCGCCGCCGCCGGCTTTCACCCGCACCTTGCACTGACCACAGGAGCCACCGCCGCCACAGGCGGAGGAGACGAAGATACCGCTGCCGGCGAGCACGCCGAGCAGCTTGCCACCCGCCGGGCTGGTCACAGCCTTGGCCGGGTCGCCGTTGATGCTGATTGTCACGTCACCTGCGGTCACCAGCTTGGACTTGGCGAACAGAATGACTGCCACCAGGGCCAGCAGGATCACGGTGAACATGACCACACCCAGAATAATTTCCATCTATATTTCCTTTCCGATTACAGGGAAATACCAGAGAAGGACATGAAGCCCAGCGCCATCAGACCCGCGGTGATGAAGGTGATGCCGAGGCCACGCAGGCCTTCCGGAACATCGGAATACTTCATCTTCTCGCGGATCCCCGCCATCGCGACTATGGCCAGCATCCAGCCTGCACCCGACCCCACGCCATAGACCACAGACTCCACGAAGTTGTAGTCACGCTGCACCATGAAGGAGACGCCACCGAAGATGGCGCAGTTCACCGTGATGAGCGGCAGGAAGATGCCGAGGGCGTTGTAGAGCGCCGGGAAGTACTTGTCCAGCGCCATCTCCAGGATCTGCACCAGGGCCGCAATCACCCCGATGAAGGTGATGAAGCTCAGGAAGCTGAGATCCAGGCCGGAGACCAGGGCACCGTCTTTGAGCACGTAGTTGTAGATCAGGTTGTTGGCCGGAACGGCAACGGTCTGAACCACGATAACGGCAATACCCAGGCCCATGGCGGTCTTGACCTTCTTGGACACCGCCAGGAAGGTACACATCCCCAGGAAGAAGGAGAGCGCCAGGTTTTCGATGAAGATCGAACGAATCAACAGACTCAGATAGTGTTCCATACCTTAATCCTTTGCCTCCACCTGCTTGGGATCCTTGGTGCGTACGCCCCAGATGATCAGACCAATGATGAAGAATGCACTCGGCGGCAGCAGCAGCAGGCCGTTCGGCACATACCAGCCACCATTGTTCACCAGCGGCAGCAGTTCGATGCCGAACCAGGTGCCAGACCCCAGGATCTCGCGCACAGTCGCCACGGCCAGCAGCACGGCACCATAGCCCAGACCGTTGCCGATGCCGTCCAGGAAGGAGGGCAGCGGGGCGCTCTTCATGGCATAGGCTTCGGCACGACCCATCACGATACAGTTGGTGATGATGAGGCCGACGAACACCGACAGTTGCTTGGAGATGTCATAGGCATAGGCCTTGAGCACCTGGTCAACCACGATAACCAGCGAGGCAATCACCGCCATCTGGGCGATGATCCGCACGCTGTTCGGGATCTGGTTGCGGATCAGGGAGATGAACAGGTTGGAGAAGGCGGTGACCGCAGTAACGGCCAGCGTCATCACGAACGCCGTCTTCATCTGGCTGGTAACGGCCAGCGCGGAACAGACACCCAGCACCTGCAGTGCGATGGGGTTGTTGCCGAGCACAGGCGTCAACAGCAATTTTTTCATTTCGCTCTTGTCAGCCATTGTTGATTTCTCCTGCACGTACCTTGGCCAGGAAGGGACCGAAGCCCTTGGGGCCCATCCAGAAGTCGAAGGTGTGCTGTACGCCATTACCGGTCAGGGTTGCGCCAGACAGGCCGTCGATTTCATGCTCGGAACCAGCCGGAGCATGGCCCTTGATCACCCGCAGCGCAGGCTGACCGTCCTGATCGAACAGCTTCTTGCCGACGAACAGCTCGCGCCAGGCCGGATTCTCGATCTCGCCGCCCAGACCCGGGGTTTCACCGTGGTCATAGTAGGTGATGCCCTTGATGGTCTGGCCGTCGGCCGCGACCGCCACGAAGGCATACATGGTGGACCACAGACCCTGGCCGTAGATCGGCAGTATGATGTTGTCGACCTTGCCTTGTGCATCTTTCGCAAAGAACACCGGGATCAGCTTGGAGATCTGACGCAGACTGGCCTTGTCATCGGCCGGGGCCAGACGAACACTCTTGGCCGGATCTTTGGCCGCCAGCTTGGTGTCGAAGTTGTCGGCATCGCCGTCAACGAACTCACCGGTGGCCAGATCCACCAGACGCGCCTCAATCTTGTCGCCATACAGCTGGGCCAGGTCACGCTTGGCCACCGAGCTGACATCGACACCGGCAACGGACAGTATGTTGCTTTGCTTGTCCAGCGCCTTGTTTTCCAGCTGGGCCGGACGCAGGCCCACCGCAGCCACGGAGACCACGATGGAGCAGACCAGACACAGACCGGTCACTACGGCGAGAGTGCCGATAGTAGAGTCTTTATTAAACGCCACGTGCGATCCTCCGCTTGATGTTCGCCTGCGCCACGAAATGGTCAAACAAGGGGGCAAACAGGTTGGCAAACAGAATGGCCAGCATCATGCCTTCCGGGAACGCGGGGTTCACCACACGGATCAGCACGACCATGACGCCGATGAGGGCGCCGTACCACCACTTGCCCTTGTTGGTAAAGGCGGCGGAGACAGGATCGGTCGCCATGAAGGCCATACCGAAGGCGAAGCCGCCCAGCACCAGATGCCAGTGCCACGGCATGCTGAACATGGGGTTGGTATCGGAGCCGATGACGTTGAACAGCAGGGAGGTCGCCACCATGCCCACCATGACGCCTGCGATGATGCGCCAGGAGGCGATCCGCATGTAGACGATCATGGCCGCACCGATGAGGATCATCAGGGTGGAGACTTCACCGATGGAACCTGGCAGGTTGCCGAGGAAGGCATCCATCCAGCTGATAGCCTGGCCGGTTGCACCGTTGATCAACGCCATCTGGCCACCCTGGGCCCACTGGCTCAGGGCGGTTGCGCCGGAGAAGCCGTCAACGGCGACCCAGACGGCATCGCCGGAGATCTGACCGGGGTAGGCGAAGAACAGGAACGCACGACCCGCCAGGGCCGGGTTCAGGAAGTTCTTGCCGGTACCACCGAACACTTCCTTGGCCATCACCACACCGAAGGTGATGCCGAGCGCGGCTTGCCACAGTGGCAGCTCGGGCGGCACGATCAGGGCGAACAGGATGGAGGTCACGAAGAAGCCTTCGTTGATCTCGTGCTTGCGCACCATGGCGAACAGCACTTCCCAGAAGCCACCGACCAGGAACACGGTCAGGTAGATGGGCAGGAAGTGCGCCGCACCGATCAGCATCTTGCTGCCGATGCCGGCCACGGCCGGATCCAGCGAGGCACCCAGCAGGGTCGCTATGGTGTATTGCCAGGTATCGGCACCGGCCGCGCTGCCCAGATGGGCGATGGCGGCGATGGACTGGTTGCCGACGTTGTACATGCCCCAGAACATGGCCGGGAACACGGCCAGCCACACCATGATCATCATGCGTTTCAGATCGATCGCATCACGAACGTGGGCGGCATTGCGGGTCACGGACCCAGGGGTATAAAACAGGGTGTACGCCGCTTCGAACAGGGCATAGTACTTGGCGTACTTGCCACCCGGCTCGAAGTGATGTTCCATATTTTCAAGAAGTTGCTTGAAACTCATCGCTTAACCTTCCAGTTCTATCTTGGTCAGGCACTCACGCAAGACTGGGCCGTACTCTGTCTTGCCGGGGCAGACGAAGGTACAGAGCGCCAGATCTTCCTCATCCAGCTCCAGGCAGCCGAGCGCTTGTGCGCTGTCGGTGTCGCCGGAGACCAGATCCCGCAGCAGCAGGGTCGGCAGGATGTCGAGCGGCATCACACGCTCATAGTTGCCGATAGGCACCATGGAGCGATCACTACCGTTGGTGGTGGTAGTAAAGTTGATGAGTTTGCCCTTCATCAGATGAGAGAGGGTGGTACGAGTGATGGAGAACTTGTCGGCACTGGGTTTGACCCAGCCCAGGAACTCTTTCTCACGACCTTCACCCAGTACGCTCACCTGATTGTGGTAGCGACCCAGGTAGTCATGGACCCCTTCGGCCTTGGCACCGCTCAGCAGGGAACCGGAGATGATGCGATTCTCGTCAGCACGCAGCTCGTTGTTGGTCAGCTGGCTGATGCAGGCGCCCAGACGGGTGCGCAGCAGACGCGGCTTGATCACGTTCGGGCCGGCCAGGGCGATCACCTTGTCGGTGAAGATCTGGCCTGTGGTGAACAGCTTGCCGTAGGCGATCACATCCTGGTAGTTGATGTGCCACTGCACCTTCTTGGCACCGACCGGATCCAGGAAATGGATGTGGGTGCCAGGCAGGCCGGCAGGGTGCGGACCGACAAACACGGCTTCCTTGACCTGAGCCAGGGAGGCGTGCGGCAGGCTCGCCTCGCCCTTGCAGACGTGGACAGTGCCATCGGTCAGGCGGCTCAGCACGGCCAGACCGTCGAGGAAGGCCTGAGCCTGTTCCTTGATGATGAGCTCGGCGTTGGCGGCCAGCGGGTTGGTGTCCATCGCGGTGACGAAGATGGCACGCGGGACAGAGCCCACTGCCGGCACCTTGCTGAATGGACGGGTACGCAATGCGGTCCATTGGCCTGATGCGACCAGGATCTCCTGCACCTTGCTGCGCTCGAGCTGTGCCAGCTCGGCAGACGCAAAGTGTTCAAAGGTCACCTGCTCGTCAGAACCATCGATGTCGATGACAACGGATTGCAGAACACGCTTGGCACCACGGTTGATCTCAGAAACCACACCGGTGGCAGGGGCCGTGAATTTAACGCCGGGATTCTTCTTATCTTCGAAGAGCTCCTGACCTTTAATGACGCGATCACCTACTTTGACGAACATAGTAGGACGCATCCCCACGAACTCTTCGCCGAGTGTAGCAACACGGGTGATGGCCGGGCCATCGTAGATTACTTGCTCCGGAGCACCCAGCACGGGGATGTCCAGTCCTCTTTTAATTGTAATCATACTCACTTGCACTACCGTTAAGGGAAGACAGGTTGGTTAGCGCCGAGAAATACATCACGACGAGTTGTTGAATGAGCCCGTCAACATCACGGAAAACTGTCGAAGAAACAAACAAATCAGCAACATACAGGATCATTCAAAAGCGCCTGAGTTTACCACCTTAGACAAGCCAGTCGCCACGCCAAATAGGGAAAATCCCCGTCCTATCACAAAATTAACCTCTACTGAATATTTCCCTTCCCTCCCTGCAACCCGTGGTTTTAAAGGATTTTTTGTTTTACTACCCATATGGAGGTATTTTCACCTCCCCCAGAGGTTGATTAGAAAAAGTAATCCCCCCACCCTGCCGCTATGCTCTCGGTGCCTGAGGCTCGCGCTCCGGGCACGCCGTGACAATTTCGTTAATTAGTCGACGGTTGGGTAATGAAAAGGTCAACGGCTCAGGCAAAGGGGGACTTGCTGACGCAACCCGGCGTCTTGGGAGCCTGCTCCCGGGCCTGCCACTCCGCCTCGGTATAGGTATGCAGTGCCAGCGCATGGATAGCTCCTGCCAGTTCCTCTGCCAGCACGCCGTTGACCTGACGATGGCGCCCCAGCAGGCGCTGCCCCTCGAACGCCTGGCTCACCACTATGACCTTGAAGTGGCTCTCGGATCCCGGCTCCACCCTGTGCATGTAGCTCTCGTTGATCACTTCCAGATGACTGGGGGACAAGGCGGCGGCCAGTTTGGCCTCTATCTGTTGTTGCATGCTCACGGGCAAGACTCCCTCGTTGGATATCCGGCCATTGTAGCCAGGGTTGCATGCCGGATGCATCAGGCCCGCTTTAAATAGAAGGAGGCCGGGCGCCTCCTCGCTGCGGGCTGGTGAAATTCTCCGTCGCCGCTAGAATAGCGCCACTTTCCCTGCCAGCCGGGCAACACGGCGCGGGCGGGCGTCATCTATCAGCAACACCTTGGACTCTCTCTTATGCAAACCCTGCTCGACACGGCCCATTGTCGTCTGACCCTGTATCGCTACCCACGGCAGAGCCAGGATCCCCTGCAGGCCTGGGATGCGGCGGACGAATACCTGATCAACACGTTGGCGGAGTCCCCTCTTGAACAGACCGGCCCCGTCATCATCATGAACGACGGCTTCGGCGCCCTGGCCGCCTATCTGCACGGCCATGCCCCCGTCTGCGTGAGCGACTCCCATATCAGCGAGCGGGCCACTCTGGCCAATCTGGCGGAGAACGGGCTGGATCCCGCACAGATCACCCTGCAGGATGCCCTGGCGCCGCTGCCCCTTGCCCCTGCGCTGGTGGTGATCAAGGTCTCCAAGTATCAGGCGCTGCTGGAGCAGCAACTGCTGGCATTGCGCGAGGTGGTCACCCCGGCCACCCGCATCCTGGCCGCCGGCAAGGCGAAAGACATCCACAGCTCCACCCTCAAGCTGTTCGAGAAGTATCTGGGCCAGACCCGCACCTCGCTGGCCTGGAAGAAGGCGCGCCTCATTCACTGCGATCCGCAGGCCGAGCGCCCTGCCCTGGCCAACCCCTTCCCGACCGTCTGGCCGCTGGAGGGCACTGACATGCTCATCCATAACCATGCCAACGTGTTTTCACGCACCAGCCTGGATATCGGCGCCCGCTTCATGCTGGACAATTTGCCGATCCACAGCGCCCGCAGGGTGATAGACCTTGGCTGCGGCAACGGGGTGCTGGGTCTCTCGCTGCTGGCAAAGGACAGCGAGGTGGAGGTGACCTTCATCGACGAATCCCACATGGCGGTCGCCTCGGCGCGGCTCAACGTCGAGCACAACCTGCCGGACGCCCTGCCGCGGGCCCACTTCCTGGTCAACAACTGTCTCGACGGCGTGGCGGTCGGGGCAGCGGATCGGATCCTCTGCAATCCCCCCTTCCATCAGTTGCAGGCGATCACCGATCACATCGCCTGGCAGATGTTCACCGATGCACACCGGGTGTTGCCTCAGGGGGGGGAACTCTGGATAGTAGGCAACCGTCATCTGGACTATCACAACAAACTCAAGCGCTTGTTTGCCAACGCACAAGTCGTTGCGTCGAACAGCAAATTCGTTATTTTGAAAGCCATCAAACGCTAAAGGAAACCCATGATGAAAAAGTCACTCTTGCTGCTGGCCGCTCTGGTGCTGGGCGGTTGTGCCACCCACTGGCCGGAGACGGCGCTGCTCAATCCGCAAGTCATTCCCTCCAACCAGCAGTACTACTCCGGCAACCGCATCACCATGGAAGGGGTGGACAAGCGCGAGGCCGCCTATGTCTTCTCCATCAAGAAGAAAGAGAAGGCTCCCGTGCTGGTCAACAGCAGCCAGCCCCTCAACAACCTGCTGGCGGAAAAACTGGCGGAAGGGCTGCGCAGCCAGGGCCTCGAAGTGGGTAACAGCGGCACAACCAACCTGACCCTGGCCATCTCCACCGCCGCGGTCACGGTCGAAGAGAAGACCTTCACCTATGTCACCAAGTCCAAGGTCAGCCTGCAGGTGATCGCCGACTTCCAGGGCAACAGACTGACCAAGCAGTTCAACATGTCTTCCAGCAAGGAAGAGCCGGGTGAGCCGACCATGGCCGATCTGGAGTCCACCCTGAACCAGCAGCTTGGCAGTTTATTGCAACAGATCATGGCCGACCAGGCGCTGCGCGGTTATCTCAAAGGCCAGCCGAGCTGAGCAAGGAGCATATAAATGAAGAAACTCTGGTTACTGGCCACCCTGATCGCCCCCCTGGCGTTCGCCGGACAAAAAGTCCAGATGGAGACCAACCACGGCAACATAGTGGTGGAGCTGGCCCCCAAGCAGGCACCGCAGACGGTGAAGAACTTCCTGCGCTATGTGGCGGATGGCAGCTATGACGGCAGCCTGTTCCACCGGGTGATCCAGAACTTCGTGGTGCAGGGCGGGGGCTACAATCAGCAGTTCCAGCCACTGCCGACCTTCGACCCCGTGGTCAACGAATCCAGGGGCGGCCTGCCCAACAAGCGTGGCAGCATCGCCATGGCCCGCACCCAGGCGGTCGACAGCGCCACCCGCCAGTTCTACTTCAACCTGGTGGACAACGACAACCTCAACGCCAATGCCGGCGCCGGTTATACGGTGTTCGGCCAGGTAGTGCAGGGCATGGAAGTGCTGGACAAGCTGGCTCAGGTGCAGACCGGCTACAGCTCCATACTGCGTGCCAATGACGTGCCGACCAGCCCCATCATCCTGAAAAAAGTGGTGCTGCTGGCGGACAAATAACGGGGGGCGGATCACATTCCGCCGCGACCTGGCCCGGGTCACCGGCGCCCCTTTCTATACTCTGGCCTTGTCCGATGCGGGACATGGCCAGGCAGAGAGAGGAGGTTCCGGTGACTTGTCACGATTACATTGCCCAACACGCCATTGAGCTGGCTCAGGCGGTTCGTCACTTCCTGGCACGGGAAATGCCCTATCGGCAGCTCGAGGATCTGAGCTGGCAACTCCTCTCCCGCTGGCAGGCGCTGCCCACCATCCCGATTGACAAAGAACCCGCCACCGAGCAGGAGGGGGTGTTCTGGCACCTGCTCCACAGCCTGCACCTGTGGGACCAGCATCAGCTCGTCACCGACACCTGGCTGCGTCAGCGACTGATGGCCTGCGCCACCTTCCTCTTGGCCGAGGGGCCCTGTCCGCACCACTGCATCGGCTCACGACCCTGAATCCCGGGCCGCCCCGCTCGGCTTGCCTTGGCTATCCCCCTCGAACCTGACAAAATGACCCCCTTTTCTCTGAGGAGTCAGGCAGTTGAACAATCTCCGCCCGCCCAGTCATACCCCGGACCGCGCCACAAGCTGGCGAGACGCCCTCGCCGTCTATCTGGAAGCGCGGGTACTCACGCTGTTTGCCATGGGCTTCTCCTCCGGCCTGCCCTTGCTGCTGGTGTTCGGCACCCTCTCCTTCTGGCTGCGCGAAGCCGATGTCAGCCTGACCGACATCGGCTACATGAGCTGGGTGGCGCTGGCCTATGGCTTCAAGTGGCTGTGGTCTCCCCTGGTGGATCGACTGCCGCTGCCGCTGCTCTCCCGGCTGCTGGGGCGGCGACGCAGCTGGATGCTGCTCTCCCAGGTGCTGATCGCCCTCTCCCTGGTGGGCATGGCCTATTGCGATCCCAAGACCCAGCTCGCCCAGCTCGCCCTGTTCGCCCTGCTGGTGGCATTTTGCTCCGCGACCCAGGACATCGTCATCGACGCCTACCGCATCGAGTCGGCGCCTGAACGCCTGCAGGCGGCCATGGCGGCCTCCTACATGACGGGTTACCGGCTCGCCATGATCATGGCGGGGGCGGGGGCGCTGGCGCTGGCGGCCTGGCTTGGCAGCAACGACAGCTACGACTACCGCGGCTGGCAGCTCACCTACCTGCTGATGGCGGGACTCATGTCCCTCGGCGTCATTACCACACTGCTCAGCCACGAGCCGGATATCGACCTCCATCGCCAGAACGAGCAACAGATGGAGCGCAAGGCGCTGTTGCTCGAGCGAGGCTGGCCCCGAACCCTGGCCGGGCTGGGCGCCTGGACCTATGAGGCCATCTGGTGCCCCTTTGCCGATTTCTTCCGCCGCTACGGCGGCTCAGCCCTGCTGATCCTGGGGCTCATCGCCTGCTATCGCATCTCGGATGTGGTGATGGGGGTGATGTCCAACAGCTTCTATGTGGATCTGCAGTTCAGCAAGACGGAGGTGGCCACCATCACCAAGGTGTATGGCGTCATCATGACGCTGGTGGGGGCGGCCCTAGGGGGGGTGCTGGTGATGCGCTTCGGCACCCTGCGCATCCTGTTTCTCGGCGCCGTGCTCACCGCCAGCACCAATCTGCTGTTCGCCCTGCTCAACGAAGTGGGTCACAACCTGGAGCTGCTGACCCTGATCATCTCCCTGGACAACCTCAGCGCCGGCATTGCGACGGCGGCCTTCGTAACCTATCTGTCGAGCCTGACCAACGTCGCCTTCTCGGCGACCCAGTACGCCCTGTTCAGCTCCATCATGTTGCTGATGCCCAAGTTGCTGGCGGGTTTCTCCGGTCAGGTGGTCGAGCAGATCGGCTACAGCAGCTTCTTCGTCGGCACCAGTCTGCTCGGCATTCCGGTGATGATACTGATCATCATGGTTGCCAAACGAGGCGATGCTTTGTTACCACAAGCGGACAAATAGCAAGCGTTTGCGCCATTTTGGGGGTGATTAGATTCACAAAACCGGACAAAGTTCCCTGGCTCTTGTTTATCCGATGAATTTATTTGGCTAGAATCCCTTCCGCTCCTTGTGGGCAGGCTACGGAAAACCTCAACTAACGCACAAGAGACCAATAAAATGGCCAAATTTACCAAGACTCTGATCGCTGCCGGTCTGCTGGCTGCATCTGCCACTCCGGCCCTTGCTGCCGATTACAGCGGCGACATCCACAAGAACGACTACAAGTGGATGCAGTTCAACCTGATGCACACCATCGATCAGATGCCCTACAGCGGCTCTGGTTACGACGATACCTACTTCGAAATGGAATTTGGTGGTCGTTCAGGTATGTTTGACCTTTATGGCTATGTTGATGTTTTTGATATCTTCAACACCAGCAAGAGCGATAAGCATGATGGTCAAAATATCTTCATGAAGTTCGCTCCACGCCTGTCTCTGGACGCACTGACGGGTAAAGATCTTTCCTTTGGTCCGGTACAAGAACTCTACATTGCAAGCCTCAGCAACGTTAGTGATGACCAGTTCGATACCATGATTGGTCTGGGCTCAGATGTGATGGTTCCTTGGTTTGGCAAGGTGGGCATGAACTTGTATGCTCGTCATTCTCTGCAGAATAATTTCTTCAAGGAAGAAGAAGGCCATTGGAACGGCTATCAATTCTCGATGAACTGGTTCAAACCCTTCTATACCTTCTCCAACGGTAGCTTCATCGCCTATCAAGGTTATTTGGATCACTTGTTTGGCGCTGATACTTATGATGTAGCCTCCCAGTCGACTGACGGTACAGCCATGTTCAACGGCCTGTACTGGCACTCCGACCGCTACGCCGTCGGTTATGGCCTGAAGTACTTTAATGATGTGTATGGCATCCAAAACTCTGATGGTTTCAAGTCCACTGGTTTCGGCCACTACTTCTCCGTGACCTACAAGTTCTAATCGAACTCGTCACACGGACACAAAAAACCGGAGCAACTGCTCCGGTTTTTTTATGGCGCTTCGTCGATGAGGGGAGTGGCCAGGGCCCTCCCCCCTTCATCATCAATCGCGGAAGTTCTGGAACTGCATCGGCTGGCCAAGCTCGGCGCCACGCACCAGTGCCATGGTCTCCTGCAGATCGTCACGCTTCTTGCCGGTAACCCGTACCTCGTCGCCCTGGATGGCGACCTGCACCTTGATCTTGGAATCCTTGATGAGCTTCACCAGCTTCTTGGCGATCTCTTTCTCGATCCCCTGCTTGAATTTCACCGTCAGGTGGAAACGCTTGCCGGAGTGAACGCTGTCACCCACATCCATTGAGCTGTTTTCGATGTTGCGCTTGAGCAGGGCTGCGCGCAGGATCTCGACCATCTGCTTGAGCTGGAAATCCGCATCGGCCTCCAGCTTCACCTCTTCCTTGTTCAATTCGAAGCTGGCTTCCACACCACGAAAATCGAAACGGGTCGCCAGTTCACGATTGGCGTTATCGACGGCGTTCAACACCTCGTTCATTTTGACTTCAGAGACAATATCGAATGACGGCATAGCCGGGCTCCTCATGCTGTACTTCAGGTTGTGCTGACAAAGGGGCAAATCTACCAGAAAACCGGCAAATTTGCTGATTTCGATGGGACTGCTCTGCTAGAATCCCCTGCGCACAGGAATGGTGAGACCCGTTAGTGTCCACCAAGCGACATCTTCCCTTATCCCGGTAGGCGGTTGACCGGATTGCAACCCTTACCCTGATCGAGCCTCTCCATGCCAAGCGGATTACGCGACAACAACCTGAAAACCCGCCGTCACCCCGTCTCTCCCGAGTGGACCTTACTGGGCTGTGGCGCCTTGGGCGGCGTCTTCGCCTCCCTGCTGACCATGAGCGGCCAATCGACCCGCATCCTGCTGAGCGAGCGGCACCGCGCCACCCTGCACCCCGGCATCGACTTCACCTCGCTGGAGGGACACACCCAGTTGCTCACCATAGAGCGCGCCTTCATCGACAAGCCTGGCCCCATCCGACGCTTGCTGGTGATGACCAAGGCCGGCCAGATGATTTCGGCCCTGACGCCCCTGGTAGGCAAACTGGCGGCGGGGATTCCCATAGTGCTGTTGCACAACGGCATGGGCATAGCCGAACAGGTGGCTGCCCTTTTCCCCCACAATCCTGTCATCGCAGGGGTCATCAGCCACGGCGCAATGCAAAATGGCCACTTCGTGTTCCGCCACACCGGCAAGGGCGAAACCTGGCTGGGCCCTATCAACGACGCGGCCAAAGCCCATGCCCACCTGGCCGACGAGCTCGCTCGCGCCCTCGGCCAGGTGGGCTGGGATGAGCAGATCCTGACCCACCAGTGGCAGAAGCTCGCCATCAACTGCGCCATCAATCCGCTCACGGCGCTTTACAAGCTCAAGAATGGCGAGCTGGCCGGCCCACGCTTTGCCGATGTGCTGCAACAGATCTGCGTGGAAGTGGCTGACGTGATGCAGGCCGAAGGCCAGCCGACCGGCAGCGACGAGCTGCTGCGCCGGGTGATGATGGTGGTGGAGCTCACCGCCGACAATTACTCTTCCATGTATCAGGACATGGAGCAGGGGCGTGAGACCGAGATCGAGGCCATCACCGGCTTCCTGCTCGGCAAGGCCGCCGCCCACGGCATAGCAGTGCCGGTCAATCAGGGCCTCTATCAGGCCATCAAAGAGAAGCGCTGAGCCCGGGATCGCGGGCGGCAGACTAAGGAGTGCAAAATGACAGTACTGGTATTGGTCGCCCCCGGGTCGGAAGAGATCGAAACGGTCGCCATCGTCGACACCCTGGTGCGCGGCGGCATAGAGGTAGTGCTGGCCTCCTGCTGCCCCACCGGAGCGCGCCAGATCCGCGCCTCCCGCGGGGTACAGCTGGTGGCAGATTGCCATCTCGGCGAACTGACCACCCGTGACTTCGATGCCATGGTCGTGCCTGGCGGTCTGCCCGGCAGCGAAGCTATCCGCGACACTCCCCTCGCCATCGACCTGCTGAGGGAGCAGGCGGCACTCGGCCGATGGCGCGCGGCCATCTGCGCCGCCCCCGCCGTGGTGCTGCACCATCACGGCTTGCTTGGCGATGCCAGCGCCACCTGTCACCCGGGTTTTCAAGCCCGCCTGCCCGCCGCACAACTGAGTACGGCCCGGGTGGTGCGGGATGATGCCCATCGTCTCATCACCAGCCAGGGCCCCGGCACCGCCATCGAGTTTGCCCTCGAACTGGTGCGGGTGCTGCGCGGTGACGAGACCGCCCGCGCGGTAGCAGGCCCCATGGTGTTGCCAGAAGCCTACGCTGGATAAACAACAAGGCCCCATGCGTTGCAGGGGGGCCTTCTTGTTTTCCGGTGTAGATACACGGAGAAAACCCTTGGGCTTTCCTTCCGCCGCCCTGGCTGCTAACATGCGCTCCCTATGCCTGTTTTACGCTCTGGCGTGACTGTAACGCCGCCCTAACCCTCCCTCTGCGGCTCCTGCCGCCTGACTCTGGTTGCCACAACCGGAGCGCTTTTGTACACCCATTAGATCCCAATACAACAATCTGATCCTGCCCGAACTCCATCTGACCCCCAAGTCGGTGGATGCGTTGCGCTATGGATCCTCAACAAGCGAGAAAATCCCCCATGCTGGAACGTGCAAGACAAGAGTGGTTCTCCAACATCCGTGGTGACCTGCTGGCCGGTATCGTGGTCGCCCTGGCGCTGATCCCTGAGGCCATCGCCTTCTCCATCATCGCAGGCGTCGACCCCAAGGTCGGCCTCTATGCCTCCTTCTGTATCGCCGTGGTCATCGCCTTCGTCGGCGGTCGCCCCGGCATGATCTCTGCCGCCACCGGCGCCATGGCGCTCCTGATGGTGACCCTGGTCAAGGAGCATGGCCTGCAATATCTGCTGGCGGCGACCCTGCTCACCGGGGTACTGCAGATAGCGGCGGGTTACCTCAAGCTCGGCAGCCTGATGCGGTTCGTCTCCCGCTCCGTGGTCACCGGCTTCGTCAATGCGTTGGCGATCCTCATCTTCATGGCCCAGCTGCCTGAGCTCACCAACGTCACCTGGCAGGTCTATGCCATGACGGCGGCGGGCCTTGGCATCATCTATCTGTTCCCGCTGATCCCGGTGGTGGGCAAGCTGGTGCCTTCTCCGCTGCTCTGCATCGTGATCCTGACGGCAGTCGCCATCACCATGGGCATAGATATTCGCACCGTGGGCGACATGGGCGAACTGCCCGATACCCTGCCTATCTTCCTGTGGCCGGAAGTGCCACTCAATCTCGAGACACTGGCCATCATCTTCCCCTACTCTGCCGGTCTGGCAGTGGTGGGACTGCTCGAATCCATGATGACGGCGGCCATCGTCGATGACCTGACCGATACCCAGAGCGATCGCAATCGCGAGTGCAAGGGCCAGGGGATCGCCAATATCGGCGCCGGCCTGATGGGCGGCATGGCGGGGTGCGCCATGATTGGCCAGTCCATCATCAACATCAAATCCGGCGGCCGCGGTCGCCTCTCGACCTTTGTGGCGGGCACATTGCTCATCCTGATGGTGGTCTTCATGGATGAGTGGATCCGCCAGATCCCCATGGCGGCCCTGGTCGCCGTGATGATCATGGTCTCTATCGGGACTTTCTCCTGGGAGTCGGTGCGCAACCTGAAAACCCACCCCCTCTCCACCAGCATCGTGATGGTGGCCACAGTCGCCGTGGTGGTGGCTACCCATAACCTGGCACTCGGGGTATTTGTCGGGGTACTGCTCGCGTCCCTGTTCTTCGCCAACAAGGTCGCCCGCTTCATGCTGGTCAAGAGCGACAGCGAGCGCAGAGGCGAGGTGCGCACCTATCAGGTACGGGGACAGGTATTCTTCGCCAGCGCGGAGCAGTTCTTTGCCAGCTTCGACTTCAAGGAGGTGGTAGAGAAAGTAGTGATTGACCTCACCCACGCCCACTTCTGGGACATCACGGCCGTCACTGCGCTGGACAAGGTGGTCATCAAGTTCCGCCGCGAGGGAACCGAGGTGGAGATCATCGGCCTGAACGAAGCGAGTGCCACTATCGTTGACCGCTTCGGAGTCCACGACAAACCGGAAGAAGTTGAAAAGCTGCTGGCTGGCCACTGATCACAAAAAGGAATTTATCATGACAAACATTGTTGCCTGTATCGATGGCTCCCCGGCCATGACAGCGGTGTGCGATGCGGCGGCTTGGGCCGCAGCCAACACCGGGTTACCCGTCACCCTGCTGCACGTACTGGAAAAGAACGAGTTTGAGGGGGAGCGCGATCTCTCCGGCACCATAGGTCTGGGCAGCCGAGAACTGCTGCTCAAGGAGCTGGCCGAGCTGGATCACCAACGCAGCCGTCTGGCCCAGGAGCAGGGTCGCCTGCTGCTTGAGAGCGCCCAAGGCTATCTTGCTGACTTGGGCATGACAGCGATCGAGATCCTGCAACGCCACGGCCAGCTGGTAGAGACGACCCAGGAGCTCTCATCCGGTATGCGGATGTTGATCATGGGCAAGCAGGGCACCGCCCATGCCCGCGACCTGATTGGCAGCCATATCGAGAGCGTCATCCGCACCCTGCCCAACCCCATCATGGTGGTGCAGCCGGGCTTTCAGGCACCGAGCCGCTTCCTGTTCGCCTATGATGCCAGCCCGACCGCCAAGAAGATGCTGGAGTTGATCGCAAGCAGCCCACTGCTCAAGGGGATGGAGTGTGAGCTGGTGATGGTTGCCGAACCGGGCGACGAGCACGAACGCCAGCTGGCACAGGCCAAACAGGTGTTGAAAAGTGCGGGGATCGAGGTCGATGCCCGCCTGCTTCAGGGGGAGGTCGCCCCGAGTATCTGCCAATATGCCGCCGAGGCGGGGATCAATCTCATCGTCATGGGGGCCTATGGCCACTCACGGATAAGGCAGTTTATCGTGGGCAGCACCACCACCGGGATACTGAAAACGACCAAAGCCTCTCTGTCGTTGCTGAGATAATCATTCATCAGGGGCGGGATAACCCGCCCCTGCGTGCATCAGAACCAGCTTTGCACCGCCTCTCTGGCCGGGATCCCGCCTGCATGTACCACCTTGTCATCGATGACGACAGCTGGCGTAGACATCACCTTGTACTTCATGATCTCGGGCAAGGACTCCACTTTCTCAAGCTGGATCTCGACCCCCAGCTCATCCACCACCTGCTGGATAAGCTGGACGGTGTTCTTGCAGTTGGCGCAGCCCATGCCCAGCACTTTTACCTGTTTCATCTCACACTCCTCATCAAGAAATTAATGGCGATACGAAGTTAAACACCCACCCAACCAAGGTGAAGGAGACCAGCAGCACCAGCAGCAAGGTGCCCAGCAATGGCCACTTCATCACTTGTTTGAGCAAAACAAACTCGGGAAAACTGGCCGCCACCGTGCTCATGCAAAACGCCAGTGTGGTGCCGATGGGCAAACCATTGACGATCAGGCTCTCCATGACCGGGATCACCCCGGTCGCATTGGAATAGAGGGGAATGCCGATCAGCACGGCAGCCGGCACTGACCACCATTGACCGGCACCAAGGTGTGAGGCAATCCAGCCCTCAGGCACAAAGCCATGGAGTGCGGCGCCGAGCCCCACGCCGACGATGACCCAGAGCCATACCCGTTTGAAGATGGTGAGGGTTTCAGCTTTGGCAAAGGCATGACGCCTGGCCAGCGAGAGGCTAGGGGCATCGGCGTGCTGCTGGACGATATCACCTTGCTGATGCTGCCCCTGCTTGAGGGCCTCGGCGGCAAAATCGGCCAGCCAGCGCTCGGCCTTGATCTTGTCCAGAAAGGCCCCACCCAACATGCCAACCGCCATGCCGACCACCACGTAAATCAGGGTGAACTTCCAGCCCAGCAGACTGACCAGCAACAGGACGGCCACTTCGTTGATAAGCGGTGAGGTAATGAGAAAGGCCATGGTGATCCCAAGCGGGATACCGGCCGAGGTAAAGCCGAGGAACACAGGGATGCTTGAACAGGAGCAGAAGGGAGTGATGGCACCAAAGCCGGAGCCGAGAAGATAGCCCAACCCTCTGTGCTTGCCCGCCAGATAATCCCTCACCCGTTCGACATTCAGGGAGGCCCGCAGCATGGCCACGATGTAGATCATCACCAGCAGCAGGGCAAAGATCTTGCTCACATCCTCCACGAAGAAATGCAGCGCATCCCCCAGCCTGGTTTGTGGGCTCAGGCCCAACTGCTGATAGACCAGCCAGCTGGCGAGATCGGTGAAAATCTGAAACATAATGGCTCCATCAACATCGGTGATATCCAGAAGACGTTGCATGTCACCAAAGGATGCTTATATTTTTCGTTTTTCTTGCTAGCGCCGCGCTCTCATGGTTTTCGCCCCCCCTCCCTCAATCACTGAATACCAGCGAGTCAAGGACACCTTGCCCGCTATGAACGCCTCCTTCTGTCGATTCGGCCGATTTGCTACGGATCAGATATCCCGCAAAGCTCTGCTCCGCACTGGCTGGATTGCCATCGATCTGAGCGGTGAAGATCCCCAGTTCGCTGATCAAATCCGTCACCCGATGCAGCTCCCCTTTGCGCACTACCCAGGCAGGCATCGCTCTGGGGACAGGATGCAAACGGCGCATCAACGACCAGGCCTGATATTGGAGTGGGTCAAGCGTTGCCAGTTTTACCTGGATGTCCGCCCCAAACAGACAATGCCCACCCCCTTCTCCCTGGTTTTTAAGTACCCAGCTATCGGAGGGCGCCGCTTTTACAACCTGGATGCTATCAGGGGTCACAGGGTGCATCTCACCCAGCCGGTGTCTCACGGTGTCGGCCTCTTGCGGGGTCAAGCCAAATGCAGCGAATCCCTCTTCTCCCAGACGCGACAGCAGCATTTGTACTCGCTTGCTGGTCGCCAATTGCTGAGCGACCGTGGCATTGACGGCGACTCTGTGTCGCTCAATCAACACACGGGTCGCCATCAGCGCCTGGCAGCATCTCTGCTCGTTGAGATCGGTCGCCTCATAATCAGAATATTGGTATCCGGCCCGCAGGTAGACGGTATCGAGTGGACCGATCCCATTGAGGATCAGCCTGTCGTTGGCGCCCGTGCTCAGTTGATTATGCAGTTCGCGAAAGGTTCTGCGCTGTGTCTCTATCCCTCTCTGCTGGAGAGCAAGCTCAAGCAGATGTTGATCAAACACATTGTTTTCATGCTCCTGCACAATCATCAGAAACCTTGCCGGGCCAGTGTCGCCAAACTCCTGCTTGATCTTGAACGTGGCCTCGGCAATACCTGCTGACAACCCTTCAATGGCCTCATTGCCGACAAGCTCACCCATCGCCTCGGGTGACAGCTGCGCATATTCAGCAGGCCATTGCCGTTGCAGATAGTGGTGCAGTTCATGTATTCGCTGACCAAATGGCCCCATGCCAGCGGCGATGCCATTGAACTCGACCAGCTTGTGGCCATCGCGCCTATCGTCCATAAAATCGCTGCGCATGATGAGCAAGGGCAGCCTGGGCGCGCTGCCGGGTGATGAATGTATGTGTTGATGCATGCTGAGCAGGGCTGAGAAGAAGGGATCTCCCGCCGCGATGGGATGAATGGCATCGTATAAAAAACCATGATCCTCAGAGACGGCATAGATCAGCTTGCTCAAAGTCTGCGCCACGCCTTTCAAATGCTGATAATCTCCCCGGCTGATCGGTGTCGGCGTCAGGGTAAACGGGGTATGCACGGCAGAACAGAGCGACTCTTTAAAGGCGACCCCCTGGGTTAATGCCCATTCGACTGCATCATCCCTGATTTTCTGAATGCCAAGAGAACTCATCACTTGCTCCTGATTATTGACTCACGAACCGCCATATCGGGCTGGCCCCAATGGCATGACCATCAAGGCGGCCAACCAGGAAACCCTGGATGAATGCCTGGCCGAAGCCAAGAAAAAATAAAAAAAGGCCAAGGAGAACACCTTGGCCTTTTTGCTGAGTAGAGTTCATGGCTTACTTCACCGCCGGGGTGAAGCAGCAGACTCGCCCCGAGCTGTCCAACCTGACCTGACAGTCCAGAGAGAGCTGCTGACGCAAGCGATCTCTGGCTCGCAACAGACGGGACTTGGCGGCGGCAAGGGTCAAGCCGGATCGGGCGGCATACTCCGCCTGCTTCATCCCTTCCAGGTCGCAGTGCCTCAGGATCTCACTGTCACTCCGGGCCATCCTCTCCAGCACCCTGGGCAAACAGCCCGCCAAGGAATCGACCGCATCGAGCTCACCCTGCGCCATGGCCAACTCGTCAGATAGTGGCAGCATCGGGCGTAATCTTCGGCTTCTATCAATCACCAGATGTCTGGCGACTTCAAACAGCCAGGCCCGTGCATTCTCGATGGCGCAAAACTTTCCCTGCTGACGGATAGCCCGCAAGAAGGTCTCTTGCAGCAAGTCATCGGCATCCATCGGGCTGCCAGACTGCTTGAGCAGCCAACCGTAGAGCTCGTGCTCATGCTGCTGCCATGCCGTCATCAGGCAAGGTGGCGCGCCGCTCCTTTGGGTCACTTGATGCGCCTGCCTTGCGCATCCACCACCTGCTCTCCGTCTTCCTTGGTGAAGGCCCCTTGCTGGGGGCTCGGCAGTATCTCCAGCACCACCTCAGACGGACGGCACAACCTGGTGCCAAGCGGCGTCACCACTATGGGGCGGTTGATCAGGATGGGATGGGCCAGCATGGCATCGATCAGCTGATCATCGCTGAACCTCTCCTCGGCCAGCCCCAGCACCTCGTAGGGGGGCACATTCTTGCGCAGCAGATCGCGCACCGGCATCTCCATGGCCGCGATAAGTGCCATCAGCGTCTCGCGGCTCGGCGGTGTCTCCAGATAGTGGATGACGGTCGGCTCAACGCCGGAGTTGCGGATCAGCGCCAGCGTATTGCGGGAGGTGCCGCAGGCCGGGTTGTGGTAGATGGTGATAGTGGTGTCACTCATGCCTGGACCTCCGCTTTGCCATAGTTGCGCTTCATGCGCAGGGCCACATTGACCAGACCGATCAGCACGGGCACTTCCACCAGCGGGCCGATGACGCCGGCGAAGGCCTGATCCGAACTCAAGCCAAACACGGCGATGGAGACCGCAATGGCCAGCTCGAAGTTGTTGCCGGTGGCGGTAAAGGCGATGGAGGCGTTCTTGTCATAGGGAATACCCAGCTTCTTGCCGACCAGGAAGCTGGTGAAGAACATCAGCACGAAGTAGACCACCAGGGGCACGGCGACCCGCAGCACATCCATGGGCAGCTCGACTATCATCTCGCCCTTGAGGCTGAACATCAGCACGATAGTGGCCAGCAAGGCGATCAGGGTGATGGGAGAAATAGCCGGAATGAAGCGCTCGGTGTACCACTTCTCCCCTTTCGCCTTGACCAGATAGTGACGGCTCAGGAAGCCTGCCAGGAAGGGAATGCCCAGATAGATCAGCACGCTTTCGGCGATATCCAGCATGGTGATATCCACCGCGAAGCCCTGCAGGCCGAACAGCGGCGGCAGCACGGTAATAAACAACCAGGCCATAAAGCTGTAGGTGAGGATCTGAAAACCGCTGTTGAGCGCCACCAGGCCAGCACCGTACTCCTTGCTGCCGCCGCCGAGATCGTTCCACACCAGCACCATGGCGATGCAGCGCGCCAGACCTATCAGAATGAGGCCCACCATGTAGCCCGGCTGATCATGCAGGAAGATCAGGGCGATGACGAACATCAGGATCGGGCCCACCAACCAGTTCATCACCAGTGAGAGGGTGATGGCCTGACGGTCACGGGTCATGGTGCCCATGGTGGTGTAGTTCACCTTGGCGAGCGGCGGATACATCATCAGGATGAGACCGATGGCCAGCGGCACATTGGTGGTGCCCACCGACATGGCCTCATTCCACTGGGCCACCTGGGGGAACAGATAACCTATCCCCACCCCTATGCCCATGGCAGCGAAGATCCAGAGGGTGAGATTGCGGTCGAGAAAACTCATTTTTTTGCTGACGGGCAGATCGCCGCAGGCTGTTGTACTCATCACGAGACTCCCTGAGAGGATGAAAGGGGCGGCTGGTGGCGGGGCAAGCCGATTGAAATCAACGCCGCCAACAGGATAAAGAGGGTGGAGATCCAGAGGCAGGCCTCGAGACCATAGAGCTGGAAAACCAGCCCGGAGAGCAGGGTGCCGAGCAGGCGCCCCAGGGCATTGGCCATGTAGTAGAAGCCCACATCCAGCGACACACCGTCAGCGCCGGCGTAGCTGACGATGAGGTAGCTGTGCAGGGAGGAGTTGATGGCAAACAGGGCGCCAAACACCATCAAGCCGCCTACCAGGCTAATGGCCGGATGCAGATCGAAATGCAGCGCCAGGGCAATCAGGGCCGGTATCAGTGCGAGTAGCAGTGCCCAGCGCATCGCAGCCTTGCCATCGGGTACGCGACCCTCTCGTTTGCCGGTAAAACGGGGCGCCTGGGTCTGAACCACGCCATAGGCGATGATCCAGAGCGCCAGGAAGCCCCCCACATACCAGTGATCCCAGCCAAAGCTGGATGCGAGGTAGACAGGCAGTGCCACCACAAACCAGACATCCCGGGCACCGAACAGGAACAGGCGGGCGGCGGAGAGGTAATTGATGGCGCGGCTCTTGGAGAAGATCTCGCTGAACTTGGGCTTGTTTTTGGCTTTGCCGAGATCCCGTTTCAGGGTCAGCATGCTGATGCACCACACCAGCGCCAACGCCAGTGCCATAACCAGCACGGCACCCTGAAACCCGAGCAGGGTCAACAGGGCGCCACCAAGGAAAAAGCCCATCCCTTTCAAGGCATTCTTCGAGCCGGTCAGGAGTGCTACCCACTTGTAGAGCTGACCCTGCGCCTCTCCCGGCACCAGCAACTTGATGGAGCTTTTGGCACTCATCTTGTTGAGGTCTTTGGCCACTCCCGAGAGCGCCTGGGCCCCCATCACCCAAGGCACTGTCAGCCAGAGCGGCGGCACCAGCAACATGCCGAGCGCCAGCACCTGGAGGGCGAGGCCGATGTTCATGGTGCGGTTGAGCCCGAGGCGAGCACCGAGCCAGCCCCCCACCAGATTGGTCACCACCCCGAAGATCTCGTAGAAGAGAAACAGGGAGGCGATGGCCAGCGGGCTGTAACCGAGCCCATGGAAGTAGAGCACCACCAACATGCGCAGGGCGCCATCGGTCAGGGTAAAGGCCCAGTAGTTGCCGGTCACCAGCAGATACTGGCGAGCCTCGGGGGAGAGTCGGGTCAGTGCCATGGCGGGTTATCCTTGCGCCTTGTCCATTTGACCGACCATGCGCATCAGCTCGGCGGTGCGGTTGGCATAGCCCCACTCGTTGTCATACCAGGCGTAGATCTTCACCTGAGTGCCGCCCACCACCATGGTGGAGAGCGCATCTATGGTGCAGGAGCGCGGATCCGTCTTGTAGTCCACCGACACCAGCGGGCGCTCTTCATAGCCCATGATCCCCTTGAGCTCACTCATCGCAGCCGCCTTGAGCAAGCCATTGACCTCGGCTTCGGTGGTGGGACGGTTCACCTCGAACACGCAGTCGGTGAGGGAGGCGTTGGCCAGCGGCACCCGCACCGCATGACCGTTCAGCTTGCCCTTGAGCTCGGGGAAGATGTGGGTGATGGCGGTGGCAGACCCCGTGGTGGTGGGGATCAGGCTCAGGCCGCAGGCGCGGGCACGGCGCAGGTCAGCATGGGGGGCATCCAGAATGGTCTGGGTGTTGGTGATGTCATGAATGGTGGTCATGGAGCCGTGCTTGATGCCGAGCTGTTCGTGGATCACCTTCACCACTGGCGCCAGACAGTTGGTGGTACAGGAGGCAGCCGTCACTATGGGGTGCTGCGCCTTGTCGTAGAGGTGGTGGTTGACCCCCATGACGACGTTGAGCACACCCTCCTCCTTGACCGGAGCAGTCACCACGACCCGCTTCACCCCTTGCGCCAGATAGGCATTGAGCAGCGCCTTGGTTTTCATCTTGCCGGAAGCCTCGATCACCACATCACAACCAGACCAGTCGGTCTGAGCTATCTCTTTGTTGCGAGTGCAGAGGATGCGATGGTTGCCTATCACCATCTCGTCTCCCTCGGCGCTGGCTTCATGATGCCAGCGGCCATGGACCGAATCGAAGGTGATGAGGTGTGCCAGCGAAGCAGCATCCCCAGCCGGGTCATTGATGCGTACAAACTCCACATCCGCCCAGTCAAAGGCGGCGCGAAATGAGAGACGGCCCATGCGGCCAAACCCGTTGATACCAACTTTAATCGTCATGCTGTTTTCCTTAACCGGCGAATGCATGGTGGGTGTTGAGGTAGTTGACGTGCGCTGCCAATGTCAGCGCCTTGGGACGCAGCCCTTGCACCAGCGTCTTGACAGCGGCGGGGGCGTAGCCCGCCTCCAGCAGCAAGATGGCCACCATCAGTCCGGTACGACCCGAACCGCCACGGCAATGAATGGCCAGGGTCTGACCTGCCGCCAGACGCGCCAGCAGATCCGCCTTGTGGTTGGCAAAGGTTTCGGCGAACGGCGCCTCGGGGGCGCAATCGTCCTCCACCGGCAGCTGGAACCAGGCCAGCCCCAACGCCTCGCACTCGGCGGGCAAGCTATCAGCCTTGAATTCGCTAAGCTCGGCATCGGGCATCATGGTGACCACAGCCTCTGCCCCTGCTTCTTTCAGGGTCTTGAGGGACGCTTGCAAGGAAGCCTCCTTGGTGCCGGGGCAGGGGGTGAAGATAAGGCGGGCGCCATTATCCAGGTTCAGGATGTCAAACGGGTGCATGATAAACAGCGGCTCCATGTCTCGTTGAGAACGTCAGATTGGTTGGTGAAAATAGGTTGTTGGTACCCAGTGCTGGTGGCCGCAAGCCGCGACCACGCAAGCATCATAGGGCGCTCTGTCTCACCCCTCTTTGTGGGCAGGGTGACATAAGTCTTGCAGGGCCTTGACGCCAACCGGCTCGACCGCCTGCAAGGGCACCACGGCATAACGCTTCGCATGCTCCTGCTTGACCGCGTCGATATGGGGCTGCTGGCGATACGCTCGCTGGGCCAGCAGTGGTGAGGTGACACTGGCCGGAGAAAGCATGTGATTGACCACCCAGGCCCAGGGTTCGATACCGGCACGGCGCAGGTCGGCTTGCAGGTTGGCTGCCTCCTGCACCGGGGTGGGCTCGGGCAGGGTGACTATCATCACCTTGGTCTGTTTCGGGTCTTGCAACTGCATCATGGGGGTGGTGAAGTGCATTCCTTTCCCCCCGGCTTGAGAGGCAATCTCCCTTTGAGATAGGGTGTCTTGAAATGACATACCCTTGCCCCCCATCTGACGGGCAATCTCTCTGTGGTAGGCACCGGTCGCATCAAGCAGCAAGAGGGTGTGGCCGGTCGGTGCCGTATCCATCACCACGAAGCGCTTGCCCGCCTCGCGAATGATCCGCGAGAAGGCCTGAAACACGGCAATTTCTTCGGTGCAGGGGGAACGCAAATCTTCTTCCAGCAGGGCACGACCTTGGGCATCCAGACTCGCCCCCTTGGTGGCCAGCACCTGGGCTCGATAACGCTCTGTCTCGGCGTGAGGATCGATGCGGCTGACCTCCAGGCTGGGCAGTGCCCCAGCCAGTGTCTCTCCCAGATGGGCTGCGGGATCTGACGTAGTGAGATGAACCGGTAAGCCCCGACTGGCGAGCTCTACCGCCACTGCCGCAGCCAGGGTCGTTTTACCCACACCGCCCTTGCCCATCAGCATGATGAGCCCATGGCCATCTGTGGCCAATTCATCGACCAGTTGCTTCAAGCCAGGATGTGGTTCAGTAGTTGTGCTCTCAACCTCATCAGTCCCAGTGACCGGTGCTGCACCCAGTAACTGGCGCAGGCTCTCCACGCCCACCAAGTTGGTCGCCAACAGCGGCACTCTGTCTTGTGGCAAACTAGCCAGCAGCGCTGGCATATCAGCCATCGCCTGCTGCTCACGTTGCCAGACGGCTGTCGCCAGGGGGTCATCCGCCAGCTCGCTTTGCGGGAAGATGCCATTGATAACCAGTTGCTGATTGGCAAGGCCGATAGCGGCCAGTTCGTCATGGGTTCGCGTTACTTCCCGCAGGGTTGAGGCTTGCGCCCGGGCCACCAGAATAAGCCGGGTTTTCCCCGCATCTGAGAGAGCTGCAACAGCCTCTGCGTATTGGCTACGCTGTTTTTCCAGTCCCGCCAATGGCCCCAGACAGGAAGCATCGCCCTTGCCCTGCTCCAGAAACTCGCTCCATGCCCCTGGCAGTTGCAACAGACGAATGGTGTGGCCGGTCGGTGCCGTATCGAACACGATGTGGTCGTATTCCCCCACCAGGCGGCTGTCGGTCAAGAGCGCGGTGAATTCGTCAAAGGCGGCGATCTCTGTGGTACAGGCACCGGAGAGCTGCTCTTCAATGCTGCGCACCACGCTCTCGGGCAATTTGCCGCGCACCGGGCCAACGATACGTTCGCGATAAGCCTTTGCGGCGGCTTGCGGGTCAATCTCCAGTGCTGATAACCCACTGACTGCCGCGATGGCGGTAATGCTGTTACCTATCTGGGTGTCGAACACCTGACCTACGTTTGATGCCGGATCCGTGCTGACCAGCAGTACCCGTTTGCCACTGTCACACAAGGCAACCGCACTGGCACAGGCCAGCGAGGTCTTACCCACCCCGCCCTTGCCGGTGAAAAAGAGAAACGGCGGCGCATCATGGAGAAACGAGTAGTTCAGCAACGGGGACATGAGAGACTCCTATCAGGAAGAACGAGGCAATAAAGCAAACAGAGATCTTGCCAACCAAACGATGGCGCTTAGCAGCAACCACTGCTGCCGGAGCAGCATCCACTCTTGACGATCCCTTTGATGGCACCGGCTTTGTTGGGCTCGGCTGCTGGCTGTTCACCTTCTTCGCCATCGACGTCAGCCGCTTTCGGTGACTCAAGTCCGGCATAACGGATCAGTTCAGCGCGGCTGGGATAGCGACCGGTGAGCACCACCTGGCCATCAACCAGGGTCACCGGCAATCCGTCTTCCCCAGTCAGTTCCAGGAAGGAAGCCACTGCCGGGGTCTCGGCGAATACCAGAGGTTGCTGAGCCAGATTGAACCGAAACAGTGAAGCCCCTTGTTGCTTGATCCATTCGGCGTCACCGGCAAAGGTCACCAGTGCCTGGTCAACCTCTGCGCCACATACGCCGCTGGAACAGCACAGGGCCGGGTCGAATACTTGTATCAATCTCATGATCTACTCCTCGTTGCAGCAAGGCTGCGCAGGCAATACATGGGGCGAGCAGCCGGATTCGGCTCTCATCACCCCGCAGGCTTCCGGATGGCCGGCGCAGCACTCCTCGGTGAGGTAGCCGATAAGACTCAGCATCAGGGGAATGTTGGCGCGATAGCGCAAGAAACGTCCCTCCTGCTCCACCGAGAGCAGGCCCGCGTGCAGCATGGCCTTGAGGTGAAACGACAGGGTGTTGGGAGCTATGTCGAGCTCGCTGGCCAGCTGGCCGGCAACCTGCCCCTCCAGCCCGGCCTTGACCAGCAGGCGCCACACATCGAGGCGAATGCCGGATGCGAGAGACTCGAATACCTTGGTGGCTATCTCTTTGTTCATGGGACTTTCCCTTAATTCATTTCATGGATTCAACTATACAAGAAACATTGAAATGATCAACATGACCACAACTCATTGTCGATCCCGTCAATCCCTCTTGTCGTTCACACAGCACTCCTCGCGGAAAAACGCGATGATCTCTTCCAGCACCTCGTATTGAGAGACGCACAGCAGGGTACGGCTCTCCCGGTTCTGCTTGACCAGACCAACCGAGACCAGGGCCGCAATATGATGGCTCAGGGTCGAGGCGGGAATGGCGAGCTGCTTTTGCAAGTCTCCCACGGGCAGGCCTTGCTCCCCGGCCTTGACCAGGTGCTTGAAAATGAACAAACGAGTCGGATGACCCAACTCTTTCAATGCCTTGGCGACCTCTTCCAACTCCATGATCCAACCCTCTTCACAGATGACATTTCGATAATACCAGAAATATCTTGACCGCTCACACACTTCGATTATTTTAGAAATATAGTCAAACTCAAGAGGATATGAAGATGAATGACTGGTTAACCATGCTGACGGATGCATCTCGGATGTTTGTGTTCCTGGCCGTCGAACTCTCGGTGCTGTTCCTGGTGATCAGTGCTGGGGTCAGCTTGATCCGCCAGAAGATCCCCGATGCCAAGATCCAGGCCATGCTGGGTGCTAGAAAAGGCAGAGGCTATTTGATTTCGGCTGTACTGGGTGCCCTGACCCCCTTTTGCAGTTGCTCGACCATCCCCATGCTGCGCGGACTCCTGTCCGCCAAAGCCGGTTTCGGGCCAACCCTGACCTTCCTGTTCGTCTCGCCGCTGCTCAATCCGATCATCGTCGGCCTGATGTGGGTCACCTTCGGCTGGAAACTGACGGTCCTGTATGCCGTTATCGCCGCCGGCGTCTCTGTACTGGCGAGCATGCTGCTGGACATGCTGGGATTTGAGCGTCATGTGATTGACCCCAAAGAGGCCAAGCAAAGCAGCTGCGGCACAGGTTGTGGCACCACGACGAGTGAACCTGCCAGCGTGAGCGCAACAGCTTGCTGCTCAAACAAGGCTATCAAGTCAGTCACACCGCTAAAGGCTCAGGCATCTTGCCGGCCCTCACAACCCGAGGCCACGCCAGCCATCTCTTGCTGCGCAAACGGCACTGCGGCCCAGACTCAGGCCCCAGTCATTCCCACGGCCTTCGCCAAGGCACGGGCGGATGCCTGGCAACAATTCAAGGAGGTGCTGCCCTACCTGCTGCTGGGGGTACTCGTCGGGTCATTTATCTACGGCTTTATTCCGGCAGAGTGGATAGCCGCCCACGCCGGGGCTGACAACCCGCTGGCGATCCCATTGAGCGCCGTTGTGGGCATTCCGCTTTATATCCGGGCAGAAGCCGTGATCCCTCTGGCATCTGTATTGCTGGGCAAAGGGATGGGCATGGGGGCTGTGATGGCACTCATCATCGGCAGTGCGGGGGCCAGCCTGACCGAGGTGATCCTGCTCAAGTCGATGTTCAGAACCCCCATGATGGTGGCATTCCTCACCGTGATCCTGGGAATGGCCATCCTGATGGGTTACTTGGCACAAGGAGTGTTTGCAACCCCGGTCTGAGATCGACCGCACCGACGCAATGGTATGGAAGAAGAGAATGGCGTGGGCGAAGGGACGGCAACTGAAAACTCACAGATACGAAAAAGCCCATCTCAATCAATGAGATGGGCCGTATAGATGGCGGAGGAGGTGGGATTTGAACCCACGGATGGTCGCCCATCGCCGGTTTTCAAGACCGGTGCATTCAGCCGCTCTGCCACCCCTCCGCAGCAGTGCGACGCATATTACCCATGACGATCCCCCTTGTAAATCCCCGCTCTGTTCGTTTGCCGATTTATTGGGCTAAATGGCCAACAAAACCCGCAGACTCGCCCCAAACCGTGCTTTTTCAACCGGATGGCTTGACTTGAAAACAGACTCACCCACTATAGTGGCCTCCACGATATTCCCAGCAAGATGGACTTATGAGAATCAAACATGCCCTGTTCGCCGCCCTGACCGGCGCGACCCTGCTTGCGGCGCCGGTGCAGGCGAGCGAGCTGACCAAGAGCGATGTCGAGCAGATCGTGCGCGACTATCTGGTCAAGAATCCGGAAATACTGGTAGAGATGTCCAATGCCCTGCGCGCCAAGCAGGAGAGCCAGCAGGCCGAGAACGACAAGACGCTGATCGAGGCCCATGCCAAGCAGCTCTTCGCCAACCAGGATCCCGAGAGTGGCAACCCCAAGGGCAGCCTGACCGTGGTCGAGTTCTTCGACTACAACTGCGGCTACTGCAAGCGGGCTCATCCCCTCATTCAGCAACTGCTCTCTGAGGACAAGGACATCCGCTACATCTACAAGCAGTTCCCCATACTGAGCGAGACCTCCTACCATGCCGCCCGCGCCGCGCTGGCGGTGCAGCTGGGTCAGCCCGACAAGTACCAGGCCTTCCACGACAAGCTCTATGCCCACCAGGGCCCCCTGTCAGACGAGGCTCAGGTGAAAGAAGTCGCCAAGGCCGCCGGGGTGGACTGGAGCAAGGTAGAGGCCAAGTTCAAGGACGGCAGCATAGATCAGAACCTGGGTACCAACCGTGCCCTGGCCGAAGCCATGAGCATCTCCGGCACCCCGGCCTTCATCATCGGTGATCAGATCCTGCGCGGAGCGCCGCGCGATCTGGCAAGCCTCAAGGCCATCATCAAGGATGTGCGAGCCGGCAAGAGCATTCAGTAACCCGCTCTTCGCTCGTAAAAAAACGCCCCGGCATCTCGATGCCGGGGCGTTTTGCTATCCGAGGTATTATCAGGCCTGATAGCCGTTCGGATTCTGGCTTTGCCAGCGCCAGGTATCCACCATCATCTGCGCCAGACCCCGCTCGGCCTGCCAGCCCAGCTCGTCCCGGGCCAGGGTGGGCTCGGCCCAGCATTCGGCGATGTCGCCGGGGCGACGGGGCTTGATCTGGTAGGGAATAGGGCGACCGCTGGCGGTTTCGAACGCACGGATCATCTCCAGCACGGAGTAACCCTGGCCTGTGCCCAGGTTGTAGGTAAAGACACCGGTGTCGCTCTCGATGCGGGCCAACGCCTTGAGGTGACCGATGGCGAGATCCACCACGTGGATGTAGTCGCGCACGCCGGTGCCATCCGGCGTCGGATAGTCGTTGCCGAATACCCCCAGCTCCTTGAGCTTGCCGACACCGACCTGACTGATGTAAGGCAGCAGGTTGTTGGGAATGCCGTTGGGATCTTCACCGATGAGGCCGCTCTCGTGGGCACCGACAGGGTTGAAGTAGCGCAGCAGCACTATGGCCCAACGGGGATCGGATTTGGAGAGATCCCGCAATATCTCTTCGACCATCAGCTTGGAGCGGCCATAGGGGTTGGTGGCACTGGTGGGGAAGTCTTCCCTCAGCGGCACAGAGGCGGGATCCCCGTAGACGGTGGCCGAGGAGCTGAACACCAGGCGGAACACGCCGGCTTTTGCCATCTCTTCGCACAGCACCAGGGTGCCGGTCACGTTGTTCTGGTAGTAGGTGAGCGGGATCTGGCTGGACTCCCCCACTGCCTTGAGCCCGGCGAAATGGATCACCGACTCAATCTTGTGGGCGGCGAACAGCCGCTGCAGGCATGCCCTGTCCAGAATGTCCCCCTCGACGAAGGTGACCGGCTTGCCGGTGATCCGCTCGACCCGCTTGAGGGACTCGGGGGAGGAGTTGGAGAGATTGTCCAGTACCACCACCTGCTGGCCGGCGCCCAGCAGCTCAACCAGTGTATGGGAGCCGATATAGCCGGCGCCGCCCGTGACCAGAATTGTCATTTTTTATCCCGTGCTTTGCTGAAACTGAAGCTGAGTCTACCCGCCCTGCCCGCGCGGGAAAAGCTCGGGATACCTATGACGCCCCTCAGTAGTCGAGGCCGACATCCCCCCTGGCGGTGCAGGAGCAGGCGAGCGCCACCCCGCCCTCGAGATCCTGCGCGCTCAATGTCATCACGCTCTGGCGCTCGATCTCCCCTTCCGTGGTGCAGCGACAGGCCCCGCACACCCCGGCGCGGCAGGCGGCCATCATGATCTCCCCCGCCCCCTCCAGCGCCGCCAGCAGGGTCTGGCCCGGCAGTATCTTCACCTTCTTGCCGCTCTTTTTCAGGGTCAGCCAGAAGTGCTCGCTGTCGGCTGCAACTGGCGCCGCACTCGATGTCGCCGCAGGCAGACCGAAGGACTCCTGATGCAGCTGCGCCGCCGGCAACCCCAGCTCTGCCAGCATGGCGCTCACCACCGCCATATAGGGGGCAGGTCCGCACAGGTAGACGTGGCGGCTCAAGAGATCCGGCGCCAGTTCCCTCAGCATCTCCGGGCTGAGTCGGCCCACCCAGGGATGAGCCGCCGGCGCCTGTTCCAGTACCAGGGCCTGGCGCAGCCCGGCATGGGCCTCGGCCAGCGCGGCCAGCTCATCTGCGAAGATCACATCCTCAGGGGTTCTGGCGCTGTGAATAAAGCGGATATCCGCGTCCGGCCGCTTGGCGAGCTCATCCCGCAGCATGGCCCACATGGGGGTGATGCCGGAGCCGGCGCTCAGTAGCAGCGGCCGTTCGCAGGGCAGCGCCGTCAGGTTGAAGTCACCGAAGGGGCCGTCGGCCCGGATCTCGTCCCCCAGCTGCAGGGTCTGATGCAGATGATGAGAGACCCGTCCCACGTCCTTGATGGTGACCTGCCAGCAAGGATCCTGCGGGCTGGAAGAGAGGGTGTAGGCGCGGCACAGGGGCTCGCCGCCTATCTCGGTGTGCAGGGTCACGCACTGACCGGCGAGCACGGGGGGCAGCGTGCCCTCGGCGGCGACAAACTGCCAGCTGGTCACGTCGTGGGTCTCCGCACGACGGCCGATGCAGCGCAGGGTGAGAGAGGTGGAGGTCATCGCAAGGCTCCTCTTGTCTTGAAGCGATCGTCTTGAAAAAAAGGCGAGCCATCAGGCTCGCCAAAGGCTTACAACATGCTGAATGGATCAGGCCGCCAGTATCTCGGCCAAGTCGGCCTCGGCCGTGGTGGTCCCTTTCAGGCCGAACTGCTCCTCCAGCACCTTGAGCAGGGCCGGGGTGAGGAAGGCCGGAGCGGTCGGGCCGGTGCGGATGTCCTTCACCCCGAGCGCCAGCAGGGTGAGCAGGATGACGATGGCTTTTTGCTCGAACCAGGAGAGCACCAGGGTCAGCGGCAGATCGTTGACGCCGCACTCGAATGCCTCGGAGAGCGCCAGGGCGAGCTGGATGGCGGAGTAGGCATCGTTGCACTGACCCACATCCAGCAGGCGCGGAATGCCGCCGATGTCACCAAAATCGAGCTTGTTGAACTTGTACTTGCCGCAGCCCAGGGTGAGCAGCAGGCTGTCCTGCGGTATCCCCTTGGCGAACTCGGTGTAGTAGGCGCGCTCGGCACGGTCGCCGTCACAGCCCCCCACCAGGAAGAAGTGGCTGATCTCGCCAGCCTTGACCTTCTCGATCACCGCGGGGGCGGCCTGCATCAGGGCATTGCGGGCAAAGCCTATGGTGATGAAGTGCTCGAGTTCTGTGTGCTTGAAGCCGTCCAGCGCTTGCGCCTTGGCGATCACGGCGGAGAAATCTTCCCCTTCCAGGTGGGTCACGCCCGGCCAGCCGACGATGGAGCGGGTGAAGATGCGATCTGAGTAGTTGCCCACGTTAGGGTCGATGATGCAGTTGGAGGTCATCACCACGGCGCCGGGGAAGTTGGCGAACTCCTTCTGCTGGTTCTGCCAGGCGGAGCCATAGTTGCCCACCAGGTGCGGGTACTGCTTGAAGAAGGGGTAGGCCAGCGCCGGCAGCATCTCGCCATGGGTGTAGACCTTGATGCCGCTGCCCATGGTCTGCTCCAGGATGAGCTTGAGATCCACCATGTCGTGGCCGGAGACCAGGATGCACTTGCCCGGCACCGGAGTGACTCTTGCTTGAGTCGGCTCGGGGTGGCCAAACGCAGTGGTTTCGCCGAGATCCAGCATCTCCATGATACGGAAGTTGAGCAGGCCTATGTCCATGGCGCACTTGAACAGCGGATCCAGATCGCTGGGATCCGTGCCGAGCCAGCTCATGATGCGGTGGAATTCGGCCGCCACGGCGCTGTCTTGCTGACTCAGCACCCGGGCGTGCTCCATATAGGCGGCAGCGCCCTTGAGGCCGTAGAGGCAGAGCAGACGCAGCCCCATGATGTCTTCGTTGACCTCGCTCTTGCCGCGATTGACTGCGGTCTGGGGCGCATGAGCTAGCTGTTCCAGCAGTTCGGCACCCGGTTCGAAGCGGGCGGCGGCGGGCAGCTCGCTGACCTGCACCGCCAGCGCGGCCAGACGATCGGCCAGTTGCTGCCGATAGGCCAGCGCCTGATTCACATAGTCGACGATGCGCGCGGAGTCAAAGTTGACGTTGGTGAGGGTGGCGAAGAAGGCCTTGGGCACGAAGGCGTCTACCTCGTCATCGACGATGTCGTGCTCACGGGCGACCAGGGCCCAGGCGCTGAGGCCTTGCAGCGTATAAATCAGCACATCCTGCAGATCCGAGGTCTCGGCCGTCTTGCCGCACATGCCTTGTGCATAAGCGCAGCCATTGCCTGCGGGGGTACGAATTGTCTGTTCACATTGCACACAAAACATCATGCCTCTCCTAATTGGACATTTCAGTTGCTTGTTTTGTGGCGATTCTATTCCCCTCGGGAAAAACTTAATAGGCATTCAATTTACCAATTAAGTTTTCATTGATGCAGATCAAAAACAAAAAAGCCGCCCAGACAGGGCGGCAAGCGGGTGGATAACATCAAAGACAATTCAGGATGGCAGCAACAGGGGGGAGCGGAACGACCGGGCCGGCGCCACTCGTGGCATCCGGCCCTGACTTCATCAGGCCAGATAAGCCCGCAGCATCCAGACCAGTTTCTCCTGCTGCTGCACATAGTCAGAGAGGATGGAGGCGGTACCCTCGTCACCGGCTTCGGCAGCCTGCGCCAGGATGCGGCGCTGTGCTACCAGCAATTCGCGGAAACTCTCCAGCAGGGATTCGACGCAGGCGCGGCCGTCGTGCAGCCCCTTCTGCTCGGGGATGGCGGAGACCTTGATGTAGTCGCTGAAGCTGTGCAGGGGCACCCCATCCAGGGTGAGGATGCGCTCGGCCAGGGCATCGACCTTCAACAGCAGATCGTTGTAAATCTCTTCGAATTTGAGGTGCAGCTCGAAGAACTGGTTGCCGCGGATGTTCCAGTGGAAACCACGAACGTTCATGTAGAGGATCTGGTAGCTGGCCAGCAACTTGTTCAGCTCGGCGGCCAGGGCTTGTGATTGAACGGTATCAAGACCAATGGGGCTCTTCATCATTCACCTCCAGGTGGTAAACATTATCGGGAACGGAGTCAGCATATCCCCGCACAGACTCAAAGGACAATTGCTTGTACCTTGCTCATTGATAGCGACTGGCTATCGTCAGCGGGAAAAACACCCGCTCTCATCGCTCAAGCCGCTCTATATAGAGGATCACCTCCCCCAGGTGAATGCCGAACTTGCTGATCTCGGCGCGATTGATCAGGCGATCTTCATCCAGCAGATACATCCAGTCATCGAAGCTTACCCGCACCACCTCTCCGTCCGGCAAGGCCAGATCGAGTTGATAGCGCCAGTTCAGGGCAAAGCCTGCCGTCTTGCCCACCGCCTCCCCCACCACGTCCGAGGCGGTGCCGCGCCAGTGACCATCCGCCCCCTTGCTCAAAAACCAGGTGCGGGTCTGCTGGCGACCATCATCGAAATAGAACTGCTCGAACAGCTCCCCCTTGCCCTCTCGCCAGCGCCCCTGCATCTCGACCCGAAAGCGACTGGTCACTTCGCCGCTACGGTCCGTCACCAGGCCATGGGCCACCAGCTTGCCATTGAAGAAACGGGCGAGATCCCAGTTCGGGCCCTGCCCTCTGTAGTCATCGAGGCTGGCGCCACAACCAGCCAGAAACAGCAGTGGCCACAGCAGCAGAAGGCGCCATGTGCGGTAGAGAGGCATGAGGGACTCCAGTATCAGGGTTGGCCGCGCAGGCGGCGGGTAAGGGCGGGATCGCGACTGTTGTCGGCGAGCCAGATGGCCAGAAAGGCGGCAGAAAACTGCGGATCGGCAAGGGAACCCAGGGGCTTGTCCTGCCACCAGAAGTGACCGGCACCCGCACTGTCCACATAGAAGGTGAGTCTGTCCCCCACCCCTACATCGGGCCAGAGGGCAGCGAGCCGACCGAGCCAGCGCTCGCGATCCGTCTTGCTGCCAAGGCCAAGCCGTTGCCATTCGGCTGCGGTGGCGCTCAGCAGATCTTCCCTGTCTATGGCTCTGGCATAGGTGAGGGTCAGGGCCTGCGGATAGCGACCGGGCTCGTAGCGTCCGCTCGCGCTGTAGAGGGTGGCGTCATAGAGCTTGAACCAGAGCCAGCTCATCTCCCCCTGCCCGACCGGGCGCAGTTGTTGCCAGGGGGCAGCGGAGCCCTGCACGGCAGTGGCCACAAGCAGTGTCAGCGCCGCCAGCAAGGAGCTAGTTCCACCCCATGTGCCAATGGGCGGGATCTTCCAGTTCATGCCAGTCCATCTCCTGTTCCTGCAGGGTATTGATATCCTGCATCACCACGCTCGCCAGTTGACCTCGCGCATCCCGCTGGCACGCCACCACCAGGTAGAAGCGGTCGGCCAGCTCGTACTGGCTCTCCTTGGTCCATTTGGAAAACAACAAGGCGTCGGTCGAAAAGGTGTTCATCTCGGCTCACCCTCCAGCGTCACCGTTACCCACAGCAGTACGGGTAACCACCCCATCCAGATCACCGCCAGCAGCGCCGTGCTGATCCAGATGCCCCAGGGTAAGTGTACGGCCCCCATGGCAGCCCCCGCCACATAGGAGCTCGCGCCCCCCACCATGCCAAACAGCGCCTGCTGCCAGCGCGGCAAGGGCCGAAGCCAGCGCAGACCGTGGGAGAGGGTCAGGGCAAAACCGCACCAGAGCAGCAACAGCCAGAGCGGAAAACCGGACGGAAACTGGAACAGGCCGAGCCCCCAGAGCAGGATGTCGAGCAGACAGCCTGCCAGGGCGACGGGAATGAGCCGCCAGTCTTGCCGACGGCGGGGGGAGAAGAGGAAATGAAGCAACAGCATCAGCAGCAGCGGGCCCGGTTGCTGCCATTTCACCGCCAGCAACCAGTAGAGGTTGAACCCCAGCAGGTGGGCCCACTGCCACATGGTCAGTGACCGCTCACTGGCAGATCACCGGACCAGCCGAGCGGGCCCGGCTTGGCCGCCTCCAGCTGCACCAGGCTGATGGCCCGCTCCCAGAAGCCCCCCTCGCAGTAGGCGAAATAGAAGTGCCACAGCCGGATAAAGTCCTGGCTGTAGCCGAGCCTCGGCAGCTCGGGGGCCAGCGCCAGGAAGCGTTCGCACCAGTGGGCCAGGGTGCGGGCGTAGTGGTGGCCGTGATCGTGCAGCCGCACCAGCTGCATGTCGGTCTCCCGGGCGAGCAGCCCCGCCATCTGGGAGACGCTCGGCAGACAGCCGCCGGGGAAGATGTAGCGCTGGATGAAGTCGACACCGCGCACATACTGGGCGTGGCGCTGATCGGCTATGGTGATGGCCTGAATGAGCAGGCGACCGCCGGGTCTGAGCAGGCGCGACAGCTGGCGGAAGTAGTCCGGCAGGAAGGCGTGCCCCACCGCCTCTATCATCTCGATGGAGACCAGCTTGTCGAAGCTCCCCTCCAGCTTGCGGTAATCCTCCAGCAGCAGGGTGATGCGATCCTCCAGCCCCTCCCGGGCAATCCACTCTTTTGCGTAGTCATGCTGGGCCTGGGAGATAGTCGTAGTGGTCACCCGGCAGCCGTAATGGCGGGCGGCATAGACGGCCAGGCCGCCCCAGCCGGTGCCTATCTCCAGCAGGTGATCGTCCGGCCCCAGCTCGAGCCGCTCGCAGATGGTGCGCAGCTTGGCCTGCTGCCCCTGCTCCAGGGTGGCCTCGGCGCTCGGGTAGATGGCGCTCGAATACTGCATGTGGCTGTCGAGGAAGCCCTGATAGAGGGTATTGCCGAGATCATAGTGAGCGGCGATGTTGGAGCGCGAGCCGGTCAAAGTATTTCGATTGAGCCAGTGTCGCACCTTGTTGAAGGGGAAGCTGAGCCAGCCGAGCCGCCGCTCCAGGGTGTCGAGCAGGGTCAGGTTGCGGGCCAGCAGCCGTACCAGAGCCACCGGATCCGGGCTGGTCCAGAGTCCCTCCACCCAGGTTTCTCCGGCGGCTATGCTGCCTCCCAGCAACAGGCGGCGATAGAAGGCGGGATCCTGCACTATCACCTCGGCATGGAGATCTGTGCCCGCCACCCCGAAGCTGTGGCGCTCGCTGCCGTCCCGCAGCAGCAGCTGACCCTGTTCGAGGCGGCCCAGCAGACTGAGCAGCAGTTGCCTGGCCCCCTTGTCGATGAAGGAGGCAGAGAGGGTTGATTGAGCAAGTTCCATTAGCGGCTCTCCGGGTGACTAAAGACAAAAGAGGTTCGTTTGATACGAACCCGCATCATGGGCTGCGGACAACGACTGGAAGCTGAACAACGCGAGAAAATCGGCTTCATTAGCGGCTCTCCGGATGGGTGAATATAGGTGTTCGTTTGATAAAAAGACGCAGGGCCTGCCAGTAGATACCGAGCAGCACCTTGAGGGTCATCCAGGGCCAGCGGGCGAGCAGAGCCGCCAGCCCCCGGCGCGACAGCGGCTCGCGGCGCAGGGCCAGGGTGGCGTCGAACAGCTTGGCCTCGCCGGACCTGGGATGACTCTCGATATGGATCAGCGTCTCCTCTTCGGGCGGGCGAATGCGCCAGTGGTAACGCATGGCCAACCCCATGAAGGGGGAGACGTGAAAATCCTTGTCATGGGGCGCCAGGGCCGCCAGATCCAGCAGGTAGTAGTGACGCTCGTTCCAGGGGGTGTTCGACACCTCCGCCAGCAGATAGCGCGCCTCCCCCTCCCGGTAGCAGAAGTAGAAGTTGACCGGGCTGAAGTAGAAGCCCAGGCAGCGCACGTTGCCAAGCAGCAGCACCCGGCCGTCCGGCTCGGCACTGCCGCCAAGGGCGGTCACCTTGTCCCACACCGCCTGCTTGAGGGACCCTTCGCTGCCACTCAGATAGTCGCGGCGGCGAAAGGAGAGCAGCCCCGCCCGCTCCACGCCAAACCAGCGCCCCTGATCGAGTCGGGGCAGCTCGTCCAGATCCAGCCCCAGCATGAAGAGGCCGTAAGAGAAGGCGTGGTTGCGCGGCGCAAAGCGGCGGTGGCGCACCGAGCCCTGCCAAATGGCGCTGATGGTGTCCATGGTGTCGCCGGCGCCCTTCACAGGCTGGCTCCGAAGCGACTGGCCACGTCCAGGGCGCTGCGCACCCCGTCCTCGTGAAAGCCGTTGTACCAGTAGGCGCCACAGAAGTGGGTGTGCTGCCGGCCGCAGATCTCGGCTCGCCGCTGCTGGGCGGCGATGGAGGCCTGATTGAACACCGGATGATGATAGACGAAGCGGCGCAGCACCTTGCTCTCGTCCACCCGGCCCTGGGGATTGAGGCTGACGCAGAAGGGCTGCGGCGAGCTTATCCCCTGCAGGATGTTCATGTTGTAGCTCACCAGGGGGCGCGCCTCGTCGTCGTCCCCGAGCTGATAGTTCCAGCTGGCCCAAGCCTTTGGCCGGAGCGGCAGGCAGCTCACATCGGTGTGAAGCCAGACGTCGTTGGCCTGATAGGCCATGGCGCCGAGAATGGCCTGCTCCCCTTCGCTTGCATCCGCCAGCAGGGCCAGCGCCTGATCGCTGTGACAGGCGAGGATCACCTCGTCAAACTGCTCCTCCCCGTAGCCGCTCTGGACCAGCACCCCCTCGGCCGTGCGCCTTATCCCCTGCACCGGGCAGGCCAGCCGGATCCGCGGCAGCCAGCCTGCGGTGAGCGGGCCTATGTATTCCCGCGAGCCGCCCGGAATGACATACCACTGGGGACGATTGGCCACATCCAGCAGGCCGTGGTTGGCAAAGAAGCGCAGGAAGAAACCCAGCGGAAAGGCGCGCATGTCCGCCAGGGTGGAGGACCAGATGGCCGCCCCCATGGGCAGTATGTAGTGACGGGCGAAGTAGTCGCTGAACTCCCCAAGTTGCAGAAAATCCCCCAGGGTAGGTTCGCTGCCACCGCCGTGGCGCCCAAGCTCCGCCAGCCAGGCGCGGGCCTCCCGGTTGAAGCGAAGTATCTCGGCGACGAAGCGGTAGAAGCGCGGGTTCAACAGGTTGCTGCGCTGGGCAAACAGGGTGTCCAGGTTGTGACCGTTGTACTCCAGCCCCTGGGGGCTCTTGACCGAGAAGCTCATCTCGGTGGGCTGACGCGCCACCCCGATCCGCTCCAGCAATTTCAGGAAATTCGGGTAGGTGCGATCGTTGAAGACGATGAAGCCGGTATCGATGGCGTAGCTGCGACCGGCCAGGCTGACATCCACGGTGGCGGTATGTCCGCCGAGCAGGGGGGCCGCCTCGAACAAGGTGATGTCGTGCAGCTTGTGGAGCAGAAAACCGGCGCTGAGCCCCGAGATCCCGGAACCTATGATGGCGATCTTTTTCTTCATGAAGGAGATCCTTTCGATATGAGAGTGCGACCGAGGCGCAGCCAGAGCCCCGTCGGCAGTGCGCCCAGCAGGCGCAGCAGCCAGATGAAGCGACGGGGGAAGTGGATCTGATGGCGACCGGCAGCCAGCCCGCCCATGATGGCGCGGGATGCCTCCTCCACCGTCACCAGACAGGGCATGGGAAAATCATTCTTCGCGGTGAGCGGCGTCTGCACGAAGCCCGGGCGGATCAGGGTCACCCCTATGCCCCGGGCCGCGAGATCGAGGCGCAGGGTGGCGGCCAGATAGTCGAGGGCGGCCTTGGAGGCGCCATAGGCCTCGGCCCTTGGCAGAGGCAGCCAGCTGACAGAGGAGCTGACGATGGCGAGCCGTGACCCGGCCGCCAGCCGCGGCAGGAAGGCGGCCAGGGCGTGGCCGGTGGCGATCAGGTTGGTCTCGATCACCCGGGCAAACAGCGCGCTATCAAATCCCTCTGCCAAATCCATGTATTCGCAGTTGCCTGCGTTGAGGATCAGCAGATCCAGCGTGGGCAGACCGGCGGCGACCTCTGTCATGGCGGCGCTGTCCCGTGCATCGAACTGCAGGGGAGTGATCCCCTCATCGGCCAATGCCTGCAACCGCTCGCCGTCGCGGCCACAGCCCCACACCTGCCAGCCAGCACGCCGATAATCGAGCGCCAGCTGGCGACCTATGCCGGAGGTGGCCCCGGTGATCAACACTCGTCCGCTCATGCTCCCAGCCTCCCCTTGATGGCGCGCACCACGGGGCCCAGCAGCGGCAACTGCTCGTAGAGCATGGCGCCGAGATCGAAGTAGTCCCGGTGCAGGCAGACCTTGCCCCAGGCATCGAACTGCAGCCGGGTGGCCCCCTCGACCCGCACGGGTCGGCCGCCGGCGATCCTGGGATGGGCAAAGATCATGACCCAGCTGAGCCAGGCTTCATTGCCCTGCTGCTGCTGGCTGGTGATCTCGAAGCGGCACTCCTTGAGCCGCCCGTAGAGGGAGGAGAAATAGCGGGTGAGCGCGGCCAGCCCTTCGATGCGGTGGGCCGGATCGATGAACACCACCTGATCGGCATAGATCTCCGGCAGGCGGTGCAGCTGATGCTTGTCCAGCTGCAGGTAGAGGACGATGAAATGGGCCAGCGCGTCGTTCATGTTATGTCTTCTCCAGGTCACGGAACATCTCGATGGCCCTCACCCGTGCAACGGCATGATCCACCATGGGCGCCGGGTAGTCCTGCCGCCCCTTGAGCCGCAACCAGTCGTGGGGCTGGTGCACATAGGTGGCAGGCAGATCGGCAAGCTCAGATACCCAGGTACGGATAAAGTCTCCTTGTGGATCAAATCGTTGCCCCTGAGTTGTCGGGTTGAACACCCTAAAATAGGGGGCCGCATCGGCACCTGTGCCCGCCGCCCACTGCCAGCCACCGTTGTTGGCCGCCAGATCCCCGTCGATGAGCCGGCTCATGAAGTAATCCTCCCCGAGCCGCCAGTGGATATGCAGATCCTTGGTCAGGAAGCTCGCCACTATCATCCGCAGCCGGTTGTGCATCCAGCCGGTGGCATTGAGGCAGCGCATCGCCGCGTCGACTATGGGATAACCGGTGCGCCCCTCGCACCAGGCGGCAAAGGCATCCGGGTCCCAGCTCCAGGGCAGGGCCGCCGTCTCCGGTTTGAAGGGCCGATTCATCGAGAGGGTCGGGATCAGTACCAGCAGGTGGCGATAGAACTCGCGCCAGATGAGTTCATTGAGCCAGACGAAACCGGGCTGCGCCTTGGACTGGGGCCGGCCGCCGAGCCGCTGCTGTAAGGCCGCCACGCACTGACGGGGGCTGACGATGCCCGCCGCCAGATAGGGGGAGAGCACGGAGGTACCCGCCAGCGCCGGAAAATCCCGGGTCTCGCCGTAGTCCAGCACCCCCTGCTCCAGGAAGGCGTGCAGCCGCCGCAGGGCCTCGGCCTCCCCCACCGGCCAGCGGGGATCCGGGGTCGTCTCCCCGAGCGCCGCATCGACAAAGGCCCGCTCGGCGAGCGGCTGCCAAGGCAGAGGCTCGCCCCGCGGCGCCGGGGCTCTGTGGATGACGAAGCCATCCTCATCCAGCGCCTTGAGCCAGGCGCGGCTGAAGGGGGTGAAGACCTTGAACATCTCCCTCCCGCCGGTCAGCACCCGCCCGGGGGGCAGCACGCAGCAGCCGTTGAGCCAGTGGCAACCCACCTCCTGCTCTGCCAGCGCGGCGGTGACCGCATGGTCCCGGCGCTGTTCGTCAAGTTCGATGGCCTGATTGGCGTAGAGCTGGCTCACCCCGAGCTCGCGGCAGAGGTCCGTCAGCGCCGCAGGCACCTCGGCAAAGGTCTCGACCCGCAGCAGATGGAGTTGGATGCCGAGGGCCGCCAGCTCCCGGCCCAGCGCATCCACCTGGGCCAGGATGAAGCGCTGGCGGATGGGGGCCATCTTGTGCTGCCGCCACTGGGTGGGGGAGATGATGAAGAGTGCGGCGACCGGCTCATCGCTGGCGCAGCCATGACGCAGCGCCGGGTTGTCGGAAAGGCGCAAGTCATTGCGAAACCAGACCAGCCTCATGATCTCTTGCTCCCGCGCCCGCCCAAGCCACGGGCGGCAGGCCTGTCCGCCATCACCTCGGCCAGGGTCGCCCGCCAGCCATGAGCGGCCAGCCAGTCAGTGTCATAGAGTCGCCCCAGCTCGCCAAAGAGCCGGGTACCGGCAGGCCAGTCGGCGGCCAGCGCCGGCTTGCCAAGACCGGCCCCCAGCAGCACCCGCCAGGGGGTGAGGGCTCGCCCCTCCAGCAGGGCGACGTGGCGCGGCTCAACCGCCCCCAGCAACTGCACCTCATAGCCCTGACCTATCAGCTCGTAGGCCGCCCAGACCAGATCGAGTGGGCCGACCTGGCCCCAACTCGCCAGGGTGACCGGCACGCCCTTCTCCTGCTCGATGAGGTGGCGGGCGAAGCGGGTGTGGAGCCAGCCCAGCCACACCTGTTGCAGCAGCTCGCCATCCGGCCGCTCGCGCCACAGTCCCAGCAGCCGCTCCACCAGCGGCTGCAGCACCCGGCTGCGCACCAGCTCGAAGGGGTAGCTCGCCAGCAGGTCGTTAAGCTCGGCCTCCGCCTTGCGCTGGTTGAAGGCGAGCAGCGCCTGGCTGAACTGCTCCAGGGTCTGCTGCCAGTGATCGCTCACCGGCTGGGACTGGGGCTCGCTCAACAGCCCCTTCACCTGGCCTATGCTCACCCCCCGCTCCAGCCAGCTCAGGATCTCGCCTATCTGGCGGATATCCTGCTCGCTGTAGAGGCGGTGCCCCTTGTCGGTGCGAGCCGGTTGCACCAGCCCGTAGCGGCGCTGCCAGGCGCGCAGGGTAACGGCATTGACGCCGGTGAGGCGGGAGACCTCGCGAATGGGGTAGATCCCCTCGTCCGGCTTGGCGGCATCATCTTGTGGTACATCAGACATGGTGACTTCCATTCAACAGGGTATGGGCGCCCCGAGCCCAGAGGCTGCGTCGGGGCACAAGCGAATTCAGAGCCCGTCACGCAGCTTGCGCGTATCGGGGTGTGGCTCTGGATAGAGCTGATCTGGCCATTCTCAAAGCCCGTAACGCAATTTCAGCGTATCGGGGTGCGGGTTGAGATAGACCTGATCCGCGAGATAGGGGTTCGGGTATTCCCGCAGGTAGTGGCGGATCAGGGTGAGGGGCACCAGCAGCGGGAAGATGCCGGTGCGGTACTTGTCTATGGTGTCGGCAAGCTCCTGCTTCTGGGCCGGGGTCAGCACCCGCTTGAAATAGCCCTGCAGGTGCATCAGCACATTGGTGTGGCTGCGGCGGTTGGCACGCAGGGTCAGCGCCGCCATCAAGCCCTTGATGTAGCTCTGGGCCACCTCCTGCAGGTTGGCCTTGCCGAGGTTGCCGAGCAGCTGGCCGAGGGTGCGATAGTGGGTGGTGGCGTGGGAGAGCACCAGATACTTGTAGCGGGAATGAAAGCGAATGAGGGCGGCGGCGGTGATCCCGCTGGCGCAGAGCTGCTGCCAGTCGTGATAGGCGAAGACCCGCAGCACGAAGTTCTCCCGCAGTATGGGATCGCACAGGCGGCCGTCTTCCTCCACCGGCAGCAGGGGGTTGGCCTCCATCAAGGCCTTGGCAAAGATCCCAATCCCCTCCTTGGCGCTCCCCTCGTTGTTGGCGCCATAGATGCGCACCCGCTCCATGCCGCAGCTGGGAGACTTGGCGCAGAGGATATAGCCGGAGATGAAGTCGAGCTGGCGAGCCTTCTGCTCGCTGAAGGCGATGAGCCGCTCGGTGACATCGAAGCTGCCATTGCTCGCCTCGGCGCGGATCTCGCCGTGACGCTTGACCAGCCGAATGGCGGCGCGGGGGGCGCCGAGGCCGATGGCCATCTCGGGGCAGACGGGGTGATACTCGAAGTGAGCGCCAAGATCCCGTTCACAGAAGCTGGAGCGCTTGTGGCCCCCGTCGAACCGCACTTCCTGCCCCAGCAGACAGGCACTGATACCGACCTTGATCTTGTACATGATGACGCCCCTTGTATAAGCATTGACTCAGTTATAGCAGTTATACAAAGAAATGAAAGTTGTATAACTATTACGGACCGATACGACACAAGGGGGAAAACAGGATCACCGGAAAATGAAAAAGCCCATGACCGGGGTCATGGGCAAAATGGACGTCACGACAGACAGGGAAATCAGAAGCTGTATTTCACACCCAGACTGGAGATGGATCCTTTCTGCAGATCCCAGTTGCGATAGGTGTAATCGGCGGTGAGGGCCAGGTTCTGGCTCAGCTTGTAGGCGGCACCCGCCTTGAAGTCGTGCATGTCGTCGGTCATGTTGGCGTAGCGATAGCCGGTGGAGAGCTCGACGGCGCCGATGTCGTAGCGCAGGCCCACTTCACCGTAGAGGCTGCCGCTCTGCTTGCGGGTGATGTTGTCCCAGCCGCTGTCGTTCACGTTGGAGGCGAGCTCGCGCTCCATGCTGTAGCCCATCAGACCCGCTTCACCGTACAGGTTCAGGCCGGTGCTGAGGGGAGTGAACACCCCCATCCCCAGATTGGAGATGGCCATGCTGTCATTGCCGCTGTTGCGGGAAGTGTATTCGCTGCCGAGACGGCCATAGAAGTTGGAGCCGAAGCTCTTGGAGAGATCCAGGCTCAGACCACCGAAATCGCGGTTGTTGCTGTCCTTGCCACCGACGTAGTCGGACTTGGTGTGTGCCCAGGTGGCAGATCCCTTGGCGTAGCTGAACGCATCTTGCGCCAGGACGGAAGTGGAAGAGAGGCCGGCCAGAACCAGAACAGACAGTGCGAGTTTTTGCATTTTGTTGACTCCGATTGTTGCGTTAGGCGGAACCTAACTGGAATGGAGTCATTGTGACGGGCAAAGGGGAAAGCGCCGAGCGGCAAGCTGTTGCCAAACCATGTCAGATGTAAGCAGATATTGCTGGCGGTTACCGGCGCAACACTCCATGGGGGACGGGCCTGCCCATCCCCCATGCAACCCCTAGCGGAATTCCACCTCGTCGATCTGCACCCGCACCAGCGGCTTGCCGGTCAGATTGGCCGGACGGGCCAGCTCGATGGCCCGCGAGGGACGCTGCTCGCCCTTGCGCAGATAGGATTCCGGCAGACGATTCTCCCCGACCCAGAAGCGCACCGGCTGGGTCGCCAGCTGCACCCCCTCGGCGCTGAACAGGGTCAGGCTGCCGTTGACCCGCACCACGTTGCGGCTGCCGGTGTTGCTCACCATGAATTGCAGGCGCAGCGGATCCTCGCCCTCCACCTGGTTCAGGGTCACCGTGATGCCGTCCCGGGTCGCCTGGGCGAGCAGGTCGGGATTGGCCAGGGCCTGCTCGGTCAGCACGGGCGCCGCCACGCTCGTCGTCACCGTCTTGCCGGCCACCGTCTCGGCGGGCTTCACCAGCAGGTATTCCCAGGTGAAATCATCGTTGAGCTGCACCTGACGGCCATCGGCCAGGGTGACCTGGGTCAGGGGCGCGGCCTGGGCCAGCAGGGGGGAGAGGCAGAGGGCAAGCAGCAGTCTGGACAAGGGTTTCATGGGCAGATGACTCGATAGGGATGCAGAGAGAGCAGTATAAAGAGTCGGGCTGCCCTTGCCTATGACCCGACTCACGTTACGGGCCAGGCCGGGATCAGATGACCAGCAGCTGGGGATCTTCCCCCGATACCATGTCCAGGGTCACCAGATCGAACTGGGCGCTCTGCAGCGCCTTCTGGATGCTCGGCTGCATGTCGAACACCAGGGCCCGCATGCGCTGGGGCACCCGCACCCTTGCCAGGGTAGTGACCCTGTCCGCCAGGGTATGGAAGAAGACCTGGGCTCCGTCCAGTCCCATGTCGAACAGCATCTGCTCGGCCATATCGACCATGCGCAGGTGACGCCGGTCCAGGGATTCGATATCGGAGAAGCGCTGGCTCAGGCAAGCCTCTCCCCCCGCCCCCCACAGGGCCAGCTGGCGCTTGTGGAAGCCATAGCGAAAGTCCCGGTTGGTCATGCCCTGCTCGGCAAAGATCCAGAGGGTATTGGCCGGCACGCTGTCAAAACGCCGCAGATACTCCCGCATCTCCTCCGCCGAGGCCGACATCAGGATAGGGGGGCCGTCATCGTGTTCGAGCTGCTGACAGAGGTAGCGCACCGGATCCGTCACCTCGGCGAGGTGGCCGAGGTGCACGCTGAAGATCATCTCGTCGGTCTTGATCACCTGATGGGCGATGCCGTAGTGCTTGCAATAGCGCTTGGCCCGGGCCACCGCCTTGCGGCTGAGGGTCGGGTTGTCCAGGGTGATGGCCCGAAAGCGGACCCCGCTGGCCCGGCACAGATCCATGCTGTAGCAGGACTCCAGTCGGCCGGAGAAGGAGACAAGCAGTTCGCCGTAACCGGCCAGGGTATTGATGAGCCTCTGTTCCCTGGCCTGAAAAAGCTGATCGTATCCCCGATTCAGCGCGACTACATTGGCATCCATAACAACGGCTCCGGATGATGAATAGGATGTTATTTTGCGATGACAAAGCTGAATAGACACTTAAAGAATGGGGACAAAGTTGTTCTTTATTCGCTCAAGATGCAAATCAGATCCCTTTTATCCGGGCCCGGCGAAGGGCCCCATCCCCCTCAGGCGGGCAAGTATCCTTGCTCGACCAGCTGCCGACGGCATGCGGGGGCGTCGGTGAACACCATGCCCTGCAGGCCGAGCGCCCGGGCCGCCGCCACATTGGCCGGGCTGTCGTCGATGAAGAAGCACTCCCCAGCCTTAAGGTCGAACGACACCAGCAGATAGCGGTAGATGTCGGGCTCGGGCTTGAGCATCCGCACCCGGGCCGACACCACCTTGCCGCTGAAAAAGCGCCAGAACTCCTGCTGCTCCAGCCAGTCGATGCTGGCATGGCCCATGTTGGAGAGGGCGTAGAGCCGGTGACCGGCACTGTGCAGCGCCTCGATAAGCGCCACCATGGCGGGATCCGGCAATAAAGAAGCGGGCACCGCCTGCAAGATGGCGAGGTTCTCTGCCGCCGGCAAGCCGGTGCGCTCCTCTGCCTGGCGGGCCATGGTGTGCAGGGAGAGGGTGCCCCTGTCCACCTCCAGCCAGTCCGGGTGGTTGAACAGCAGCTCCGCCAGGGCCTCGGCGCCATCCGGTCCCCGCACCGAGCGCACTATGCCAACCGGGTCCCAGCTCACCACCACCCGTCCCAGATCGAAGATAATCGCCATCCTCTCGCCTCCTCTCTCATTGACCAGAAAAACGGGACCGGTGTGGCACTCATTTGGCCATGGATCCCGACCACCTACCCTGCCCCGTTCAACGCACCGGGGCAAGTTTTACTTGCATCGGCGTGCCAAATCCCTTAATGGTTATGGCGTTACCTTCAGGACAACATCATGCACACACCATTCTTCTTTGCTTTCTCGTTTATCCGGCCCTCATGAGGGAAGGCCCTGTCGTCGCATCAACAGAAAGCAAAGACGAATCGAGCCTCCCCCAGCGGAGGCTTTTTTTTGCAGCAACCACCACAGAAGATTTGGATAGGGAACCACCATGGCAACGCTCGACGAGATCAGACAAGACATCACCCAGTTGGATCAGGAGCTGCTCGCCCTGCTGGCCAAACGCAAGACCCTCAGCATCGAGGTTGCCCGCGCCAAGCAGGCCAATCCCCGTCCCATCCGCGACACCCAGCGGGAGCAGGACCTGCTGGTTGCCCTGATCCAGAAGGGGCGTGCCCTCGGACTGGATGCCCAGTACATCACCCGCATCTACCACACCATCATCGAAGATTCCGTGCTCTCCCAGCAGGCCTACCTGCAGAGCCTGCTCAACCCCCAGCAGCAGGAGCCCATGACCAGCGTCGCCTACCTGGGCCCGCGCGGCTCTTACTCCAGCCTGGCCGCCCGCAAGTACCTGGCGCGCTACAAGGATCAGGTCATCGAGGTGAACTGCCAGAACTTCCGCGAGGTGCTGGACACGGTGGAGTCGGGTCGCGCCGCCTTCGGGGTGCTGCCCATCGAGAACACCAGCTCGGGCTCCATCAACGAGGTGTACGACGTGATGCAGCACACCACCCTCTCCATCGTGGGTGAGCTGACCTACCCCATAGAGCACTGCATCCTCACCGCCGTGCCCACCGAGCTGTCCCGCATCAAGACCTTCTACGCCCACCCCCAGGTGTTCCAGCAGTGCTCCCACTACCTCAGCAAGCTGGAAGGGGCGCGCCACGAGATCTGCGACTCCTCCTCCAGCGCCATGATGAAGGTGAAAGAGCTGGGGAGCCCGGAGGCGGCGGCCATCGGCAGCGCCGCCGGCGGCGAGCTGTATGGCCTCGACGTGCTGGCCGAGCAGCTCGCGAACCAGAAGGAGAACTACAGCCGCTTCATCGTAGTGGCGCGCAAGCCCATCGACGTGGCGCCCCAGATCCCGGCCAAGACCACCCTCATCATGTCCACCTCCCAGAAGCCAGGCTCCCTGGTGGAGGCGCTGCTGGTGCTGCGCAGCCACGAGATCAACATGACCAAGCTGGAATCCCGTCCGGTGCAGGGCAACCCCTGGGAGGAGATGTTCTATCTGGATGTCTCCGCCAACCTGCAGACCCCCCAGATGCAGGCCGCCCTGCTGGAGCTGACCAAGATCACCCGCTACGTCAAGGTGCTGGGCTGCTACCCGAGCGAAGACGTCAAGCCGACCGCAGTGCCGCCGGTGCTGATGGGCAGCTAAGCCCCGAACGGCAAGAGGCGAGCATCAGGCTCGCCTCTCTCTTTGCTGTCTCCCCACCCCCGCTGGCGGCGCCGCAGCCTCCAGTCCCCCGATTTTGCGTTCGGAAAAACTGAACGACACATCCCCACCATTCACTCCAGGTATACGACCTGGGCCGCCAACCGGGCCCCAGACTCACGCCGGCGGGGCGCCAATCCCGGTTCTGCCCCCTGCCAACCCGATCCCCGTACAACAAAAAGGCGAGCCTGCGCTCGCCTTTGTCTGTGCTGTGACGACCGCCGGGCTCATGCCGGCGTCCGCTCGGACCCGCCCTGGAACTGACCCGCCATCGGCTAGTTCAGGTGACGGAGGATAACGTCCCGCTTCTCGCCCTGGAACTGACCCGACATCGGCTGGTTCAGGTGACGGAGAGTGTCGTCCCGCTTCTCGCCCTAGAACTGGCCCGCCATCGGCTGGTTCAGGTGACGGAGAGTGTCGTCCCGCTTCTCGCCCTAGAACTGGCCCGCCATCAGCTGATTGAGGTGATAGAGGTTGCGGGTGTCGAGCTCCAGCTCGGTGGCATAGGTGTTGCCGCGGGGATAGGTCGCCACCACACGGGCACCGCGCACCATGCCGGCCACAGACACATCCAGGGAGTTGGAGGTCTGGGTCAGGTCCTTGTAGCTGCTCTGGCCACGCACCTGCTGGCCGTTGAGCTGCTCCGCCAGCTCCCGGTAGGCATCCATCTTGGACGCCCGGATCGCCTGCAGCATCTTCTCCGACTGGGAGGGGCCGGGCTGGATGTCGATCACCGCGTAGCCCACCGCCTTGAGCACCGGGAAGTCATCCGGCTTCTCGGCCACGTCGTAGTTTACGACCCGGTTGCCACTGCACGCCGTCAGCAACATGGCCATCAGGCAACCCAACAAGATTTTCATCGCTTTCTACTCCTCAGAAATCAAGGGGTCAGGTTGACCAGATGGCCGGACGCGCTCTGGCCGCCCCGCATCAGGTAACCCCGGTTGACCGATGCCCGGCCAAACGAGTTGCTGGCGCCGGACAGATATTGTTGCGGGATCAGGCTCTGGGCCGTGGTCTCCACCATCTTGGTACGCAGATCGATGATCCTGGCATTGACCAGGATCCCCTGCGAATTGCGGCTGAAGGTGCCGGTCAGGATCCGGGAGATGGGCAGGCGGGCGGAGAGATCCTTGTAGTTGCGGCTCATCACGAAGTCGCCACTGGGGGTCACTTGAATGCTGCCCGTGGTCTTGAAGTCCACCACTACCTCACCGCGCCGGTTCAGCTCGTAGATGAAGCTCTCCTCGATCTGCAACCCCATCCAGTTGGTGTCTTTCAGGGTGTCGAGATCGACGAAGGAGGCGACGGCGATGGGCTCCGTCAGGGTGGTGAGGGACTTGCGCTCCATCAGCTGATCCGTCATGCGGGCCACCAGCCAGTTGAGCTCCATCCCCTTGGCCGCCTGCCTGGGATCCCCTTGATCCCGGTTGATGGGGTCGGCCGAGCCGCAGCCGGCCAGCGCCAGCGCAACCGCCAGCGCCGTGATAATTCTGTTCATGGATACCTGTTCCTGTATCTACACCTGACTTGTTATCGGTCGCAGCGGCCAACACTTGAGACGGGAATGCGCGAAGGATCGCCCGATGATCCGCCAGAGGGCCTTGGGCGGCGCCAATAAAGGGGCTGGGACCGGGAAATGCGGCGAGCCGCGCACTCTTTCACCGGAACAAGGCATGGATCTTGCTTTTATTTGCGCACCCGGTGCAAACCAGGCCAGTGTCCATGAAGCCGCTCATCCGTCCCCTGGGGCGCAAGAGGGGTTCATCTATTCAAGGTGTACGTTATGAAAGTTGTGCTGCTGTCAACCCTGTTGCTGGCCAGTCTGTCGGCCCGCGCCGAGCTCATAGAGGCCCAGGGCAGTGCCGCCATTCTGGGAGGCGACGAGGTCTATGCCCGCGAGCAGGCGACCCGGGATGCGCTGCGTCAGGCCCTGCTGGCCAGCGGCGCGTCCGTCTCCAGCATCCAGCGCCTGGAGAACGGCAGCCTGCGCTCGGAGCAGATCCAGATCCGCTCCGGCGGCGACATTCGCCAGTACCGCCTCAAGCGGGAAGAGGTGCGCAACGGCCGCATGTACATCACGCTGGTGGCCGACATCCAGGCCGAACGCCAGATCTGCCAGACCCAGCACTACGCCAAGGATTTGACGCTGGTACGGTTGCGCATGCGCTACCCGGATCAGGCGAGCACGGGCGCCCTCGACGACATGCCGGCGGATCTCTCCCGCCGCCTGTTCGAGACCCTGGCGGCGGCGCCTCAGGGGGTGGTCGCTCGCCAGTGGCTGGACGAGAACCTGCGCATAGACCCGCTCCACCTGCAGCAGGGAGATCGCAGCGCCCTCGAGGAGATCAAGGCCCTGAGCCTGCGCACCGACAGCCAGTATCTGGTGCTCGGCAGCATCGACGATCTCTCCCTCGAGCCCCAGGGCAACCAGCTGACCAGCTGGTATAAGGATCCGATCCGCAACTTCCGCATGCAGCTCTACCTGTTCGACGGCATCAACGGCAGCCTGCTCGGGCGCAAGGAGTATCAGGGCCGCGCCAACTGGACCTTCTCCAAGCGGGAGCAGGTGGGCAGCAACAGCGGCCAGTTCTGGCAGTCCAGCTACGGCCAGGAGGTGAGCTACCAACTGAAGGAGGCGGCCCAGGACATCATCGCCGAGCTCGCCTGCGCCCCCGTCACCGCCCGCATCGTCGCCCAGCACGAACGGGGCCCCCACATCAGCCTGGGTCGTCGCAACGGGGTCAAGCTCGGGGATCAGTTCCGGGTCCAGCACAGCGCCGACTTCATCGATCCCTACGGCAAGTCCAGGGTGATGCGCAACCCCGCCGACGGCCTGTTCGAGGTGGTGCAGGTGTTCGAGGATGGCGCCATCATCAGCAGTCAGAACAAATATTCGCCGTTTAATGTCCAAATCGGCGATCTGGCCGTATTGGAATAGGAATCAAGGGTTTAAAAGCACAATGCTTCTTGTATAATGCCCGCCACAAGGTTCCCGTAGCTCAGCAGGATAGAGCGGTCCCCTCCTAAGGGACAGGCCACTGGTTCGAATCCAGTCGGGAGCGCCATATAAAACAAGGGGTTAGCATCTTCATGGTGCTAACCCCTTGGTCGTTTTTGGCCTCGTACCCCTCTCCGTACCCCTCCAGTGCAGTTCATTGCACAACACCATCATGCTGTAAAGCCCCTTAAAATAATGAGAATTCAATAGCAAATAAATCCTATTCAATAAACTTTCAAACCTACATCCCCCCCATGAGTTAGCAGGCTGAATGTCTGCATTTCACAATTCTTGGAGGAGATATGGCTCACCTGATTGACACCATGGCCTACACCGGCCAAACCCCTTGGCATGGCCTTGGCAATGTCTTGCCCCCACAACAATCCCTCGATATCTGGCTGCAAGCAGCCGGGATGAATTGGACCATCGAGCAGAGCGACGTGATGTTTAACGTCGCCTCCGATGCACTGCATATCCGACCCTACAGCGACAGCAAGGTACTTTACCGCTCCGATACCCTCGCCCCCCTGTCGGTGGTCTCAAGTCGCTACAACGTGGTACAGCCTCACGAGGTGCTGCACTTCTATCAAGACCTGGTGCAAGCCGGTGGCTTTGAGCTGGAGACCGCTGGCTCGCTCAAAGGCGGCCGCAAGCTGTGGGCACTGGCCAAAACAGGCCAGGATCTAAAACTCAAAGGCAATGACTTGGTAAAGTCCTATTTGCTGCTGGCGACCAGCTGCGACGGCACGCTCTGCACCACGGCGCAGTTCACCTCGCTGCGGGTAGTCTGCAACAACACCCTACAGATGGCACTGCGCGGTGCTACCGGTGCCATCAAGGTGCCCCACTCTACTCAGTTCGATGCAGCTGCCGTCAAAGAGTCGCTCGGGCTGGGGCTCTCTCATTGGGATGAATTTAAGGCGCAGACCAAGGCGCTGGCACAGCGGCCCGTGGCCCCCGAAGAGGCACTGCGTTTTTTCAGCGACCTGTTGGCGCAACCGCTGGATGAGGAGAACATCATCCTCACCAAGCCGGTACAACGGCTGCATGAGCTCTATCAGGGCGCAGGCATGGGCTCAGAACTTGTCAGCTCCCGCAATACCGCCTGGGGGCTGGTCAATGCGGTAACGGAATACGTGGATCACCATCGCCGTGCTCGCAGCCAGGATCACCGGCTTGATTCCGCCTGGTTTGGTCAGGGCGCCCAACTCAAATCCCAAGCCCTGAATCAGGCACTCACTCTGCTGCAGTAATTCCTCTTTCCCAATTCAGCCGCATAACGACCTCACCCGGACTGGCGCAAGCCAATCCGGGCGTAGCCATTTATGCCGTCAGCAAGGAGTCACCATGAAAGCAAAAGCCAAATACGGCCAGGCCCTGCGACTGGCCTCCACTACTCAATTAACCCGCGAGCAGTGGCTCGCTATCCGCAAACTAGGGATCGGCTCTTCCGATGCCGCCGTGGCAGTCGGGCTCTCCCCCTACAAATGTCCACTCAGCCTGTGGTTGGAGAAGACTGGCCGCAAGGAGCCGGAGGATATCTCTCACAAGGAAGCTGTGCTGTGGGGCATCGAACTGGAACCTGTGCTGGCGCAGGTCTACGCCAAACGCACCGGCTATAAGGTGCGCCGGGTCAATGCAGTGCTGCAACACCCCGAGCAACCCTTCATGCTCGCCAACCTCGATCGAGAGGTAGTCGGCCATCACGATGGGCCGGGCATTCTGGAGATCAAGACCGCCAGCTATCACAGCGCCCCCCAGTGGGAGGAAGGAGTGCCGGTGGCTTACCAGTGTCAGGTACTCCATCAACTGGCCGTCACCGGCCATGCCTGGGCCGAAGTGGCTGTGCTGATCGGTGGCCAGGATTTTCGGATTTACCGCATTGAGCGTGACGAAGAGAAGATCCAAGATCTCACCGAGCGGGAAACGCAGTTCTGGCAGATGGTGCGACAAGACCAGCAGCCCGAGCCTGACGGTTCCAGCGATGCCGCCAATGCCCTGAGTTGGCTCTTCCCTCGTGATGATGGCCAGACGGTGGATCTCTCCGATTCTCCCGAGTTCAACCAGCTGTTTGGCGAACTGCTGCGATTGCGTCAGCAAAAGGAAGCGGTCGAGCTGCAGGAGTCACAGCTCAAGCAGCGGTTGCAAGCCACCTTGGGTGAAGCGGCAGCCGGGCTGTTTGCCGATGGCAAGATCTCCTGGAAGCGCAGTAAAGACCGGCTAGCACCGGACCTGGATAAGCTCGGTCAGGATCATCCCGACCTGCTCACCCGTTACGTCAAACCGGTACCCGGCGTGCGCCGTTTCACCATTCAACCCTTGAGGCAAACACCATGATCAAAGGACTGGCGATTACCCCGCCCGTGATCGGGCGGATCTGCATCGGCAAGCTGGTGCAAAAACAGGATAAGTGGGTACCGGAGAAGGACGACAGCTTCACCCTCACCACCCAGGTACAGCAAAAGGGGGGATGGTTGCTCCATCCCCTGCATCAACACTACTCATCGCAAAAGAGTGGCCAAGGTCAGGAGCAAACCAAGATCCGCGCCATTCCAGTGCGGGTGCTGTTCAACGACAGCGACTTGAATCTGCGGGCGGAATACAGCGCCTTTGACCGGCAAACCGGCAGGCCGCTCTGTGTCGGGAATGGGGAGGTGGCAAGACGAGTGGGGGCACAAGGCATGGAGGAGGTCAGCTGCTCTGGACCAGAGCGCTGCGCCTTTGCCGGGCAACAGGGCTGCAAGCTGTACGGGCGACTGAACCTGTTTGTGGAGGGGCAAGGGGATGAGCTGGGCAGCTTTATCTTCCGCACCACCGGCTACAACTCGGTACGCACTCTGGCGGCACGGCTCAAGTACCTGGAGGCTGTGAGCGGTGGCCATACCCGCTATCTGCCGCTCACCCTGCGGCTGCGAGCCAAGAGCACTACCCAGTCCTACCGCACACCGGTCTACTACGTGGATTTAACCTTGCGAGAAGAGACCAATCTGACCGAAGCAGTCAAGCTGGCACAAGAGGCCGCCCAGCGTGACCAGGAGGCGGGGCTCGCCATCGACCAGATGGAGCAAACCGCTCGTGAGCTGCTGCGTAACGGCCAGTTTGAGGATATCGATGAAGAGGTGCCGATGTTGCTGGAGGAGTTCTATCCCGAAGCAAACAGCGACGATACGGCGAATGGAAACGTAGGGGCAGTGGAGGTTGCCTCGCATAACGCACCGCAAAGCCAAATAACCAGAATGCCGCAGAGGCCACAACCAAGAAGGAGTCCACTCACCAACAAATTGGGGAAAGGGAGCCCATCCTCTCCCCAGTGAATGGCGGGCGTTCAGCCGGGACGGGCTAACCGCTCCACCAACCGCTCAACCGTTTCCAGCAACAGGGTCCGGTCGGCATCATCGAGCCGGGCCAGTTGCTGGCTCAGCACAATGCCCTGCTGGTCGGGCGGTTGCTGGTCTCGCGCAGAAAGTCCGCCAGCTCACAGCCAAACAGCTGAGCCAACTCCGCCAACCGCACCACGGTCGGCACCACTATTCCCCGCTCCATCCGGGAGACGGCTTCCATTCCTATCTCAAGGTGCTCCGCCACCTGCTCTTGCGTGAATCCGGCTTGGATGCGCTTGTGGCTAATCGCCTTGCCGACGCTCTTGGCTAACAGCTCAAGGTTGATGTCTGTCATGGTTCCTCCAGTCAACCTCTATGGTTGACCATAGACCCATTGACGATAAGGACTCAAAAAGGCGAATACCAACCCAGCAGGTTGCACCTGGTCGTAAATCGATGATCGCTACGCTGACCGACTCACCGACAACAAACATCAATTCTCGTTTGTGGGGTCCCCTCCTATCTCGGGTAAAGCGCTTTTACGCGAGCGGTTAGGGCGGCTGCCATTGTTACTATTGCTCTGTTACATAAGGAAAAGTACATGACTCGTTACCCCGTTATTGCCACCCTGTTTTTTCTCGTCGTCACCATTTATTCACTCTGGACCGGTAGCTCCCCGCAGCTCGGGTTCTGGGGCCATATCTGGCACTTTGTCTTTGGTTCTCTGTTTACCTCACTTGGCCTGATGGGCGGGGAATTGTTCCGCCGCTTTACCCAACCAGACATGCTGTTTGCTGACGGCGCACAGGAGATGTTCAAGAAGAAGCTGTTTTGGAAAGTTGGCCCCCAGCTCATCGGGGGTGTGGTGGGCTACATCGTGGCAGGTGGCTTTTTACAAAATGTGTTGGGTTACTACGTTGGATAAGGAGAGTTAACCATGAACAAATGTTGGATCACGTTGACGGCCATCCTGCTATGCAACAACGCCCTGGCCTATGGCGAGGCCGGACGCTGGAGCAGTGGCTGGGGTCAGGGCACCAGCGAATACACGGCGGTGGTCAACGAACAGAACCATCTCTATATCGCCTGTAATGACACCCGCAAGGTCAGCATGACGGCTACCTTGCAAGGCAAGGAGTACGGCTCTTATGCTGGGCAAGCTTTCACCATCATCGTCGATGGCAGCCAATACGATGCGCCCTATGAGACCGAATCCCGTGTCGGTGAGAACAACTTCTTCGACATGTGGGACAAGCTGCGCAAGGCCAAGTCGATCAGCATTTTAACGGCTGACGGCAAGCAACTCGCACTGCCAACCAAAGAGGTCACATCTGTACTGCCCGCCACTAATACCCCTGAGTTTGACTGCTTGATGTGGGACCAATAGCTCACATCCATTCCCATCCAAGAGGAGGCATTTGCCTCCTCTTTTTATTTCTGCAATTCACCCACCCGTGAAGGAGACGCACTATGCCCCCCTGTATTCCTCCCGAATGCGAGCCGTTCGATCACCCAGGTTTTTGGCACAAACTCTGGGCCTTTGCCAAACGTGCCGGTCGGCCCTTTATCGAGACCTGCTTGCTGCTCTACTACACCAGCCAGAAGGATGATCTGCCGCTTTGGGCCAAACTGCTGATCTACAGTGCGCTGGCTTACTTTATCTCACCGATTGATGCGATCCCAGACGTGTTGCCGATGGGACTCACCGATGACATCGCGGTACTGAGTGCAGCACTCGCCAGCATTACCGCCTTTATTGACGCCCAGATCCGTGCCCGTGCAGCTAGAAAAATGCGCGAGCTGTTCAGACAAGATTAACCCCCACAAGGAGTACATCATGACTATTCCCTTTTTCCGGGACGGCTTTGCCCTGCCCGTTGACCAAGCATTGCTGGTTCTGCTCGACCAGGAAGTCGCTAAAAACGAGCTCAATATCGAGCGCTTAACCCAACTGACCTTCAACTTTCGCAATCCCGGCTACAGCGCCGAGCAAGGCGGCGTACACCCAGTCGAGATCCGCCTGATCCGTGGGCTCGATGGCTGGCTATTCGATTACGTCACCGACTTCAGCTACCAGGGGCTCGGCCATGATGCCGAGCTCTGCAAGGAGCTCGACTTCAACTTCCTCGATGGGGAACACACCATGTTGGGCTGGGGACCGTTGCGGCTGGCCGAAGCGCGGGAGTTGTTCGACATCTGGCAGCGCAACTTCATTGCCTACTGCCGGTTGGAATGCTTCAGCGTCACGGTCGCAGGAGATTAGGAGGACACGATGAGCCAAGAATTAGCGCTCTCCCACTACTCACGTCAGTGGTTGGGACAAATCGCCGCCAACGCCAAGATAACACCCACCAGCAGTGGTCAGCGTTGGCTGCTGCACCTGACACCGGATAGCCAACAAGCCAGCACAGTCACCTTACAAGTGCGCTGGTCTGGCGTGCAGTGGCAACTGCTCTCTCTCACCAATGCTGAGGACTGGCACACCATGAGCCACCCGAGGGATGAAATCTGCATCGACCCCGAACGTCGCTGTTTCTGGCATTGCCAGGCAGGGCCAGTCCCGCTCAACGAGCAACCTCGCGTACTGGCCAACTTTCTGGCTGACCTGCAGCGCATCTGCATCCATCGCGGCTATGCGGTGGAGAGTGACCCCATCCCTGACAAGGAGACCGAAGATGATTAACGCCGTGATCGCCATCGAGCTGGAGGCTTATCTTGAACACGATGGTCAGATTGAAGTGGTACATGACCAGGGCCTGCCAGTGGATGGTTATACCCTCTACCTGCGCTATGAAAACGAACGGGGCGACGCACTGGCGCAATGGCTGTGCGATCACCCGGATCACAGCTGGCTAACCCAGTTCGGCATCCTACTAGCCACCAGTTACCACATTCCGCTACACGACTACACCCCGCACACCTTGGCGGCCTGAGTACCGCCAGCCAATCCAGCTACTACCACATTTACCAACCCATTAACCAAATACCTCGCCTACCCTGCCGCGTCCAATGCGGTGGGCGATGGCATATGGAGCACAATCATGTTGCATCACAAACTGATCGCCGGGGAGATCCCTGGCACCTATCTCGTCACCGAGCTGATTAACGAAGAGGACCTGTTGACTATCGCCAACCAGATTGCTCGTCAGAAGCTGGCCAAAGGAGAAGCTATTACTGACAAATACTTGGCTCAAAAGACACTACAAGCAATATTGCAGACCAGGGAACGAGAAGTGTTTGTCGCTCTTTTTCTCGATAACCAGCACCGGCTTCTGGCTTACGAAGAGCTATTTTTGGGCACATTAGGTGCTGCTACTGTACACCCCAGAGAAGTTCTTAAAAGCGCACTCAAACATAATTCAGCTGCAGTACTACTGGCCCACAACCATCCCTCCGGCTACGCGGAGCCCAGCTCAGCCGACCTGCAGATCACCGAGCAGTTAAAAGGCGTATTACAGCTGGTAGAGATACGTCTGTTAGATCATGTGATCATCACCGCACATACCTGTGTGTCGCTCGCGGAGCGTGGGTGCTGTTGAGCACCATCAGACCACGGCAAGGATACTTGCCGTGGTATCCTTTAAGCTTGTTTTTTTGATTAAACACACGAGTTTTACACGCTCACAGTTGGAACCCGCAGACAGCTGTGTGAAACTAACAGACCTATCTATTGACCACACAGATCCCCTATTCATGACAGCCAAAGCCGACTCTCTGCGACAAAAAGTTAATACCATCCTCACAGGAAAAAAATTACACGATCATCAACGTATCGCAGCACAAAAAACATTCGATGCACTGAATGGTAATGTCCGAGCGGTTATCACTGCTGCAGAGATGCAAGCTGGTAAGTCGGGTGTGGCACTCGCTCTTTGTTGTTTGCAGCGTCTCTCACTGACTGATGAAGAGATCTGCGACCGAACTAAGCTCAAAGACACTCTATATTTGGTAACCATGCCTGACGTTGCCTTGTTAGAGCAGGCAGAAAAAGATCTGACAGATGCCAAAAACGTTGTTGTGAGTAACTTTATTCGATTCGACCAAGATTTAGAGCGAAGTTTTAAAGGCAATCCGCCCAAACTGATCCTGATCGACGAGTGCCACTATGGCTCAAATGCAGCAGCTATTCGGTACTGCAAGGTTTTTGATTACCTCGAAAAAGAGAATAAAGATTGCAAAGTAGTGTTTATCTCTGCGACGCCATTTGGGGCTCTCTATGCGGCAGAGACTGAATATGATGTTGCCAAGCACGAAGAAGAAATAGCAAAACATAATCACAGAGACAAAGAGGCTATCGAAGCTGCAGAAGCAGCCGAAGAGGCAGCTCGCAACTCAATTTTACGGCGTGATTTTAACACCAAATTGGTATTCCATCGCACCAGTAACGAGTACTACGGTGTTCGGGAAATGCTGCGTTGCAATAAAGTCACAGGATTGGATTCTGACTCGAGGAATATTCTTGATGACTCGCCTGCTAAAGAAAAACTACTGAACTTACTTGAACAACATGAAGGTGCTGGATGGGTATTGGTCAGGGTGCCACCAGGTGCCGCCATGGAGGCAAAAAATGGTTTTATTCAAGCAGGATTTGCAGATCAGAATGTTCATATTCTTGGCAAAGATCTCAGTGGTGTCCCAGAAGACCAATTAACTACCATTGAGCGATTTAAAAAAGAGTTCGATGAGTGCATCGACTTTGACGAAAAGCTCATTGCTATTACTGTAGCAGGCTGTCGCGCAGGGATTAATTTTGGTCAAGATATGAAACAGCGGCTAATTGCCACCTGGGATAGTACAGTAACCAGTGTCGCAGCAGTGGTACAAGCTAACATTGGCAGAGCCTGTGGGTACCATGACAATCGAGAAGCACATCACTTCACAAGTCTTAATGCGGCACAAGCCTATGGGGCAATCCTGGATTACCTTGATAAAAATACCAGTGAACACGCCGCCTCTGATTTTGATGGTCTCAAAGAATTTTTTGAAGATGTATGCCAAGAGTTTAATGTCAATGGTTTGGATGTCGGATTAACTGTCAAAAACAAGCGACGTCGCCCCATCGGTGATGTTGAAACCTACATGACAGACAGTTATGTTGCCGTGCCAGCTAAGCTGCTTGAGCCTGATTACGACTTCACACAACACACCGAGGATAAATTAATCCTGCAGGCCATAGCACTGCTACGTGAAGAGCTACTCAGAGATTCAGGTCCTTCGGTAAAGTCTTCTCGTGCCATGCGTGGTGCCAAGAAAAATTGGGTAAAAGCTCATTGGGTCAATGGCGACTCCTATGATAACAAAGAAAAAGCACGTAAAGAGGGTACGATGAAAGAACGGACCCTAAATTTTACGCAAAAAGTTGCTCAGCAAGAGCCTATAGAATTCAATACTATTGTCATGCCTGGTTCTGGTGAATACACAGAGCAAAAGCTCGTCACAGCAACCATTTTCAGTATTTATAACATGTCCCGACGCAATAATGTCAGCAAATGGGTCATGACTGAAGATGATGTTCACGAAATGTGTGATCATTTTGGTATAGAACACGATGACACAATGTTCGTACTCTATAAGCGTGGGGAATATAATGCCGAGGCAAGCCGTATGAAAGCTGCTGCCAATGAACTGCCAGAAAATGAAACAATCATCCATGATGAATCGCAATTTTCTGAGCAACAGCGCAACGTTTCAGTGAGTTAAAAAATCACATGAACAATCAGGTAACACGGCATAGAGAAAAAGTTGAATCAGTACTATCTGGTAATACCTTCTCACATCAGATAAATGCGGCGCAGCGTGCTTTTCGTCATTTCGATAATGGATCAAGAGCTGTCGTTATCGCGGCAGAGATGCAATCAGGAAAGTCTGGTATTGCCTTAGCACTTAGTTGTTTGCAGCGGAATTCATTATCTGACAGTGATTTATGTGATCGTCGCAAGTTAAAAGATACCTTGTACTTGGTCACGATGGCTGACCTTGCGCTGTTAGAGCAGGCCAAATCTGATTTCGCTGCATGCCCCAACATGGTCGTGAGTAATTTCACGAATTTCCGGCTTACTCTGGCATCCGAGTTTAAGCATCAACAGCCACGATTGATCATCATTGATGAGTGCCATTATGGCACTCATCAAGATGGCGTCCGCTACAGTGATGTATTCAATTACCTTGATAGTGAAAATAGTGCTTGTAAGATTGCATTTATCTCTGCAACTCCTTTTAGTGCTCTCTATGCCGCTGGTGCTGACTCAATTCTAAAACATCAGTACCACACTCAACTGGTATTTCACAAAACAAGCTCCGACTACCACGGTATTCGGAGCATGCACAAGCATCATCAGATCGTGAAGCTCGATCCGACACAGCGAGATTTTTGCCAAGACTCCCTATTGCGAAGACGATTCATCAGACAATTTCTTGAACATCAAGGCCCAGGTTGGAGCCTCGTTAGGGTACAGAGTGGCGCAGCTGCTTCAGTGAAGGCCATTCTGCTTGAGCAAGGGATTGCAGAAGACCAGATTTTTATTATTGGCCAAAAGCTAGCTGGTGTCGAAGAACATGAAATTAGCTCGATTCAAGACTTCAAATACGCTTATGATGCCGCCAGCCTCTTTGATGATAAACTCATTGCTATTACAGTTGCAGGCTTTCGAGCAGGCATAAACTTCGGCTCAAAAATGAAAGAGGAGTTAATTAACAGCTGGGATAGCACCATCTCAAATATAGCGGCAATCGTCCAGGCAAATATTGGTCGAGCATGTGGCTACCATAACAACACCAAGGCAATCCATTATACTAACCTTGATGCGATTGGTGCATATAGTGAATTACTTGATCATCTTGAGTCTCAATCTGAACACTGTGACTTTTCAGCCTTACATGCTCAGTTTGAACATATCTGCCAACGTTATGATGTCGCAGGTTTTGACCGTGGCCTCACCATTAGCAGTAGTGTAGAGCACTCCGTAAAAACCACTATCCAGCCAGACCAGTTTATCTATTTAACTGAGCGTTATCGCATAGTCCCAGCAAAACTGCATGAAATTGAGCCAGACTTTAGCGACTACAAACTCGATAACGATGAATTAGAAGCTATCAGACTTATTCGAGATGAGTATCTTAAAGACGGCGGACCGTTTATAAAAAGTGGCCGGGCTTTACGAGGGGAACATCAAAACTGGATCAAGGCACAGTGGGTCAATGGCGCCACCTACAATGACTTTACCGATAGTTGTGCCAAAGCACGAACTTTATCATTTATTAAAACCCTTGATCAGGGTGAGCCATTAATATTTAACCAGGTCGTCAATCCTGGCGGTGGTGAGAGCACAGATAGCAAGCGATTGATGGCGACCATTTTCAGCGTGTACAACTTATCACGGCAACAGAGTGCCTATAAACGCACTATGGATGAAGATGACCTTATGGAATTATCTGCGGCCCTAGAGATTGACTATGATGATACCATCATTGTTTTGTTTAAGCGGGGAGAAATTCAAGATGCAAGGGATGAAAACAAAAATAGCAATATCATTGAGTCACGAATAACCAACCAATCAACCTTTAGATTAAATTAGGCAGAGAGCCATCTCTGCCATTTTAATAATCATGTTTTGCAGCATCTTTTATATTTTTTTCCTGAACCACATGGACATGTATCATTTACACCAATCTTTCGCCTCCCCACAAAACCAGCGAACTTACTACCAGTCAATGGTCCTTTTTTTGATACATCCAAAATATTACTTAATGCATCAGTAAATATTTTATGAAGATCGTTTTCTATAAGCATCTTGCTATATGTAGTCGCTTGTTTATCTCCCAAATCTGCTGCTTTCTTTATCAACTCACTGCCTTTTATCTTATCTGGCGTTACATTATTGCCTTCAATTAAATCTCTACCATAGGCATACATTGTCTGAGTACATCCGAGTTCAATTGCTTTCTCAGCATACTCAGTTGCCAATATCATATCTTTAGGGCAGGCCTTGCCTTCACTATAATAAAAATATAGTTGTCTCAATGCCAATAAGTCACCGTCTAGACTAGCAGGTTTTAGCAAATAGAAGGACTCAGCATAAGACCCAGAATTATATAAAAGAGCCCCAAGTAACGTTTGAGAAGGTTGATGATTTCTCCTTGCAGCAGACCTTAGTGCGGTGAATGCTCTCTGCTTATAGGGGTCATCATCCGGCCTGTCGGCAACTAACAACGCAAATTCATAGTTGTATTCAGACCTTGCTCTAGCATGAACCAGCTCTTCTCTTTCTTTTTGGTTGCACCAAAAATTGACTGACACTTTATCTAATTCAGCATCCAGTTCAACCGCAGCCAAATATAATTGCAAGGCAATTTCATCATGACTCGAAAGATGGATATTTTGACGTTCAGTTACAAACGTAGTGGGTAGTTTTTGAAAGTATGCATCATGAAGAGCACTAATTGCCTTCCCACCTAAAAACTTATCTTTTGCATTGTCAGAAAAAAATGCCTTATATATTATTTCTTTTTCCTCAACAGATCTTAACTCACCCTCAATAATTACCACATTAGTTGGAGAAGATGAGAGCAGTACAGATAAGTCCGTTAACAATGAACTAAACAATGATCTTGCCTGAACGAATGCCGATATTAGTTCATTGCGTTGCCTATCATGCGGCAACTCTTTATTGGCATGCACTGCATTATTTGCTAATTGCCTTACTTTATGTAGCTTATCCTTTATTTCTCGAGTAAAGATGCGCTCACTGTAAAGAAAGTCGATAAAGTCACGTAGTGTTAAATCGTCTGTTCCATTGAGATTGTTCTTCTTCGCTAGTTCTGCGCACCACAGCTCCAAAATTTGCCGGAAACGCGTCAGAGACACGTCTGGCAGTACCTGTTGATACTCAATAGCCTCCTTATAAAGGTTTGCAATCTTAGTACCAAAGACAGAGACAAAGTCCGTATCAAAAACCGTATTGCACTCTTTGTTCATATAATCCCTTTGTCTCTGTTCATTGTTATTTATTGTTGTTAGATACAATCAGCTCTGGCGTTAAACACTCCTGCAGACTCACACCGCCGTGATTGTAGTAATCCCCCGCCTGGAACAAACTGATCCCGGGGGCCATTACTACTCGCACGGCGGGGTTCCAATGCCAGGGGCATTGCAGGTAGTCACTCTGGCCATTACCTTTCAAAATGGCGCAGCGTGGTGTGCGCAGTTCTGTCATGTGTTTGGTCAGTTCTGCTTTAGGTAGCTTCTCTGGGCTCCATAACCAACCATGGTCGGTCACCACATGTACTCTGGTCCAACCGGCATCCAACAGACTAACAATCCGCTCAACCACCCCCTTTAAGGCATGATCGATAAATCTCGGCAGGCTCTGCTGACGCTCGTGCCCAAGATTATCCAGGTCACCACACTGCACCCAAGCCTTACCTTGTTCTGGCTCACCACAGTCGTGCCCTTCCAGATATTGCCAACCCGCTTGGGCTAGCCCTTTCTTGAAATGATGGCTCGAGAAATCAGCCCCACTGTCGGCAAATTGCGGGACAAATTTATCGCTTTCCAGATCACCGGTTAATAAAGGGCTAAGGGGGGTCACTGCCGCTTTCGCTGTCGCCGTCAGACTAGGGAGTGCGCTCCAGCGTGTTTTCAAGCTGGCATGAAGGTTAGCCTGCGCCAAAAGATGCATAAGACGATGACCCATATCCAAACGCAACCCATCGACAAAAAAGAGTACGGTACTAGCCCCCTGGTATGCTCCAACAGGCTCTTGCACTCCCTGACCACCCGGATAACCCTGGCTCTTCACCAAGTTCTGAAAGTGCAGGGTCACCGCCTCTAACCAAGGGGTATAGAGTTTGCCAAGCAGCGCGGCAGCTACCTGCTCCATAGCGCTATCGCTCGCCAAGGCCATCACCTGCAGGGCAAGATCATCGGTCTGCCATACCTTCTCCTGGTAATAGCTGGCCATGGTCTCGATATCCGGCCCACCCAGTGGCTGTCGTGTCAGTTCACTCAGCTGGCTTAACGGATCAAGCAACATCGCCCAGGGTGAGAGCCCGAGCCCAGCCCACAACCACTCACGCCGGGTTGCATGCTCAGCGTTAAGCGACGCCAGGTGGGTACGAATGGTTGCCACCTCCTCGTTAACCAAGGCGGTGAGCATCTGCGCCAGCCGTTGCTCTTCATGCTGATTGCAAAAGGGATAGCGGGCTGTCTCAGAGAGCAATTCGCTGGGCTGCACCTGATGCAGTGCCTTAATCAATGAAGAGTGGTGTGCGGCGGTGTCGCTAAAACGTTCCCACACCGCTTGCCAAGGTCCCTGCGCATCACACAGCAGCGGTAACAACGAGGAAAGCTCAGCATTGACAGGCTCAATACCAAACGCATCTTGGCTCTGACCACAGAAGCGCTGCCAGCGGTTGCTCTGTCGCCACTCCTTTTGGATGGCCTCAGGCTCATTAAGCCAAGCCAGCATATTGCGGATCGGGTCGCCCCCCGCCAACGCATAGAGATCGCTGGTTTCTAACCGTTTGCCCTGCAAACTGGCGGCCTGGGCTTCCAGCAGATCAGGCAACACCTCAAGCAACGCTTGCTGGGTTTTACCATCTTTGGCGACATCGAGCTGCAACCCCACTTTGGGGTTACTTAAAAAAGAGCCTACGCTCCAATCCCGACCGGCAGTGTTATAGGCCCACCAGCAGCCGCGATACTGCAACTCGGCAAGGGGCTGCAGGGCAAGCGAGCATTGGTCGATGGCACGCAAATCTTTGCGGCTGACCCCAGGGAGATAGAGGATCGGGATGGCATCCGCAGGCAGGGATTGCTCTGGTGCCGTACCTGCAATCATGCACTTTAGCCAAATGGCTGGGCCGGTGCGCTCGGCGGGTCGATACTCCCCCAGCTCGAGTAGTTCAGGTAGGTAGCGCTTGATAATCGGCATGGCGGCTTGCCACTGCCGGGCTTCATCGGTCCAGAGCACTACTGCGGGCGGTACCTGCACCTGAGAGTTATAACGCGCACTGTCGCGCAATTGAGTAACCAGATAGTCGATAACTTGCATGGAATTCTCGATTCTGTTTCGCGTCTTAAGGCCTTAAGCCAACCCCTGACGGATCAGCTCGCCATGAACAAAGGGAGAGTTTCGTTGTAAAAAAGCGAGCGAACAGTCATTTTTCAAGTAGTTGTCATAATGCCGGGCGCGCATCTGATTATGCTCCGGGCTATCGAGCTTGAGACGGGTAATGGTCTTAGCAGCCGCATCGGCATGCGGTGTTCCGGCAGGATAACGCGCATGGTTGACCGCAATCTCGCCATTGGCAAAGTTGATGATAAAGGTCTCAGGGGCCAAACCGATGGGGTCTAGCACATCATCAAACTTATTCTTATTGCGGTTCGGACCGAGGGCGCTTAGACGGTAGTTATCCCACTCATAGGCATCCCCGGCATTCTGCGATTTGGCCACAAAGTGGTCGGTCGAGGCCGCGCCAATCACCCACTCAAAATAGATCGCCAAATAGGCGCAAACACCGCTGTAGGTATCCCACAACTGCTTGTTAGAGCGCGTCCAATAGTTGGGCAAATCCGATACCACTGGCGGTGGGGCATTGAGCGCTATGCCATTTGTGGCTAACCAATCATGCCCCGGCTGGCGAACTCTGGCATCAAAATCGGCAGGCTCAGGTTGCAATTGCACCGGGATCATAACGGCCAGCCCTTCTTATCGCAGATGGCACGCCAGCGAAACAGAAACTCATCGGTCGGCTTTAACGCGAGCAGCAATCTCTGATACATGGCAGCGAGCGCCTGGGGATCTGGGGCCGCTTGCCCCAACAGCGCCGAAGCCTGCTTGATCAACTGTTCATACTCTTGCGGTCGCCCACTGGGTAAGTCAAAGGCATCACTGGTTAACCAACTGGTGACATCCCCCTGCTTCTCAAAAGCTCGCCGGGTGAGCATCACCTCGCCTTGGGCCAGATCCAGATCAAACCAGGCATCTTGGCTGGCATCAAACAGCGGCTCGACCGAGGCCATCACCAAGGGGGAATGGGTCGCGGTGATTAACTGCACCTTGGCCTGTTTATCAAGCAGCCCCATGACGCCGAGCAGGGTGGGCACTATGCTGCGCTGCCAGCTGGGGTGCAGGTGAGATTCAATCTCGTCGATCAAGAAGGTGATCTGGGGGGTCACCGGTTCACCCAGTTGCTTGGCCGCCTGCTGGTGCTCTTGCCAGGCCCACACCAAGAGATAGGCCAGGGCTAAGATACGCCGCATCCCCGATGAGGCATGCACCACCGGCACATCTTTTTGGTACGGCATGCGGATGGTCGGGATATCCCGCGCATCATCCAGGCTGATCCGGGTCAACTCCCCCAGGGTCAGGATCTCATCAGGAGAAGGGGAGAGCGCCTTCAGTACCGCTTTCAGGTGTTTAAATGCCGGCCCTTTCTCTTTTTGCCAGCTGGCCAGATCGCGAATAAGGCCATTACACAACCAACTGCCATCACTACTGGCCAGGCCATCCCATACCTCGCTAGGGCTGAGAACATAAGCGGGCAGACGCTCTTGAATATCGAGCTCTCCCTGGGTGCGCCAGTAGTTACGATGCGGATCCCACAGCGCGAAACTCCCGTCAGCCATGGCATAGAGCACCAACCCTGGGTTGGCAGGCCGCCCGGGGCGGCCGGTCCAGCTCTGTTCACGGCGGGCAAAGGTACTCTGGTACTCTTCACGTTTACTCTTGGCGGTAAATGAAAAGCTGATGCTCGCCTCCCCAACCTCACTGGGCAGGGCTTTACGCCCTGTGGTGAGCTTAGGGTTGATCTCAGCTGGCCAGCGGCGAGTCAGCGCCCACCAGGCGATATCCAGCAAAAAGCTCTTACCCAAGCCATTATCGCCGGTTAGCAGATTAAGCCGCTGGCCAAAGGCCAGCGACAAGGTAGGGGCAGGGCCAACATTGACCGTCTTGAGCGTATCGATCATAGGGCTTCCATCATTTGGGTTGGTTTGCTCTGGCGGCGCGTTTGTCTTCTAGCGACAAGTGGTGATCGTTAATACGCGCTCCCTCTTTTTCACCATATTGCAGGCCCAGAGTGTACCAAGGGGCTGAGGCAACGTCGTTACCGCGATCCTTGTTCCAGTTGATATTGGGCTTAAAGCGCAAGATCCCGGCACCTTTTTTGCCGACATCGGCCGCTTTGAGGAAGGGGCGGATATTGAGGCGCACGCCGTCATTGAGGTCCGGTTCCCAGCCGATGGGCTGTTCGGCCAGGGGCTTCCAGCGTACAAAGATATCGAGCCCTTTTTCACCGGCCAAGATGGCCTCGAGGCGCTGTTGCAGGTTTTTGGCGGCGATAAGGCGCTCTTCGGCACCATCACGCGCTTCTTTTACCCCTTGCTCCTGAATGCGGATCCAGTCGCCCAGATAGGTGTAGATCAGGCGCTCCAGCCCAGAGCGGTCGAGCTTGTGGTAGTTGACCAGGGTGGAGAAGCCATCTTTTAGGCCGTCCCAGATATGCCAGATAAAAGGTCGATGTTGGAACAGCTTGCAGTGCTGCTCGAAGAACTTATCGCGCAGCCAAAGCTCCAGACTCTTGCTGCCCACGGCAGTCAGCAGCTTATCCAGGGCACCGTTTTTCCAGTCATCCTCGTAGGCCGCCACCAACAATTTTTCCAACCGAGTATGGGCTGGAGCTTCACCGCGCACAGCAGGGAGGCAGACGATGCCATCTTCATCGGCAAAGGCGTTAAGCTTGACCACCTCATCGACCAGCTGACGCTGCTCATCGGCTAGCTCCATCTCTTTATCCAGCTCGGCGGGCCACTGATAACCCAGCAGCCGCGCTACCGCTACCTGCAGTACGGTCTCATCGAACCGTACTGGCCCCTCTTTGGTCCATTTGCTCTCTTCATCCCAAATCACTGAGGCACAAGGATGACCATGGAAGATCCATTGGGTGGGGTCATTGGTATACGATGCTGGTAACCCATGGGGATATTTCTCTTGTGCAATCGATTTCCAGTAAAAATGATCAAAAGGTACTTTTATCAAAGTAGCATTCGTCACATTCATTTTTTGATCTATTATTCTAACCTCTCGGTTAAACTCTGGTGATGATGAATAACACCATAGCGCGATTAAATCGTCTTCATTAGTAGGGACAATTGTTGCCGTATTGTTATCGTAAAGGGCTCCGTCATAGTTCGTCGCAGGAAGCTCTCTCATCTGGCCATGTGCGATTCCTTTTTTCCCGTAGGCCTGATTTTCCGTACCAGGGCGCAACATTCCTAAACCCTTCGTGGACCAATCAATGATGTGTTCCTTACCCAATCCTATTTGCGTCATCGAAGGTGTGCTTTGCAAAAAACGAAAGTTACCCAGCGTAGCTTTTTCCCAATACTTCTTAATCCATTTGTCGGTATCCCCAGAAACAATACCCCGCATACATATTGCAAAGTTAGATAGCTTTGGAAGACTCCCGAGTTTTCCTTCAATCGTTATTGCACAATCTGGATTTTTGTTTTGTTCACTTTGTTCTATAGATAAAATTTCTGAATTTATACAACCATTTGACTTTTCAACGGCTGATTTACTAGCTGATACATCCACCCCACGCAAAAACGCATCCTTAGGTGCCACACCTTTGCTCAGGGTAATTAATGCAACAAAAGCACCAGCTGCCGCAGAAGATTCGAAGCCCTTTTCTCCAAGACGCGCCAACAAATTCCAAGTTTGCTCAGCTAATAATTTTTCGCGGAATTTCTTATAGCTGGTCAGAAATAACCAGTTCTGCGGTAAGACAATCGTTGAGCTACCGCCCTGAGGATTAAAATCGAGGCAACGCTCCAAAAATACGGTGGCCAGATCGGCTTTGGCTTCCGGGTAGTAATTTTCACAATAGTCTCGTAAGCCACTTGCTTGGCGTTTGGCTCCCAAATAGGGCACATTGGTCGCTACCAGGTGGTAGCTCCCCGTCAGCAACTTAGCTGCCAGGGCCAAGCCTTGCGCCGCGACTTGTGTCTCTTTACTTTCATCATCACTTTGGGCTTGGGCATCGAGCAGTTGCAGCCAGGGGGCCGGAGCACCTTCACCCTTACCCTCATAGTGGGCACGCTTGATATCGATAAGGCTACCGAGCACAGGGGCATCGCTAAACTGGCGCTTTAGCCACGCGAGGGCAGGTTCAAGCTCTGGATTTTGTTTGGCGAGCTGCTGCCACTCATTGCTGGCGGCCAGCACATCTTGCCCGGAGCAGGCGAGCTGCAAAGCAGGCAATGGCCGATAACCACCGGCATCGGGGAAGCGCCAGGCTTCGAGCGCCAGGGCAAAGGCGGCGATTTCGATGCAGCGGCCATCCAGCTCCAGGCCATGCAGGTTTTGGGTGATCACCCGCTCGATGGCGGTATTGGCATCACACCCTTCCAGGTGCATGCGCATCGGCACCAGCATCAAAAAGAGGGCCACTAGGAAGTGACCTGAGCCGCAGCAAGGGTCGAGGGTTTTTAGCTCGCGGATATCTTGTGGCCAGGCGTCGAACCAGCCACCAGCCGGTTGCCAGAGATCACCTTGGGTATCAGTCACTTTAACAAAGCGCAGGTAAGTAAGCGGCACGCCTGGGATGGCTGCGCGCTCACGCAATTCCTGCTCATCGCTGGCATGACGCAGGTGATCATCGGTGAGACGACGTTTGGCCCACCAGGCACCCAGGGCGTTATCCAAGAGGAACGAGACCATATAGGGTTCGGTAAAGAGCTGGGTGACCGGGCTCAGTTCATCGGCCCCGATGGGCACGCCGGACTTGTTGACCTCCTCTTTACGCTTGCTTTGCCAGAACTGATAACACCAACCCAGACTGTCTTGTGCCTCGAACACCGCCGGTGACAGGGCCATGATCAAGCCTTCGAGGGTGCGCTGATGGTTGATGGGCAGGCGCACTGCCAGCACGGGGGAATCCACCCGAAACACCTGGGGCAACATCTTGGCTGCCAAACTCCCTGCCAGCTCCCAGGAACTGGCGCAATCGGTCTCTTCTTCTAACAGCTCTGCGCACTCATCCAGGGTGACCGGGGTATAAGCGTCATACATCAACAGGTTGTTTTGCTCGAGAAAACGGGCAAACAGCATGCGGTGCCACTGCTCGTAGGCCATCTCGGCCAGCAGGTGAGCGGTCTCTTGCTTGCCATTATCGTGAAGCGGGTCGCCCAGCTGGCGGGCATGGGCCCGCAGACGGTTACGCAGCTTGCGCTGCCCGTCGTTCAGAAAGGCGGGCACTGTGGCATCAGCCACCCCTAAGCGCTCAATCTCTTCCCGGCAGGCGGTTTCAACCACCTCACGGGCAGCGAGGACGGTGCTTTCCAGCTGGGTTCTGAGAGTCTTATCCAGGGCTTGTCTCATGGTGTTAGCTCGATATGTGGCGGATGAGTAAACCCATACGCCTTAAATTGAATGCGGATATTCGGTTAAACAGCGCAGCGGCCAACGTGCCGCTGCGCTCTAAATATTGGTTATCTTGGGTTTGCGTTGCTCACTAGCTGACGCGCACCGGGTTACCTTGGGCCAGTTCGCTGCGCACCTGATCTTCTACCTGGGCCAGCCAGGCTTTTAGATCTTGTTCTGATTCAATCAGCGGCTTGGGCAGAGAAATATGGCGGACTTTGGGTTTAAGCTGCGTCACTGCATCATTGAGTGCCTTGGCAAAGTAAGAGGGCAAGGCGGCAATGCGATCGTTCCACCCCTGCCAGGAGCAGTTATCCAGGCTCTGTTGCACCTCTTGCAAGCTACCCAGTTTGAGTGCTGGCAACTTAGCAATGCCGTGCTTGGTGAGCAGTTGGCTCTGCTGATCGCCAGTGAGCTTGGCCCAACTGGGGTCACTGTCGAGTTCGCGGTAGCAGGCCTGGTACTCCTGCTCATAGCGGTCACAGTGCGCCATGATGGTGTTACGCAATGCGTCTATGGCTTTGTTGAGTAGCGGCTGCACCGGGGAAGGGCTTTGCAACAGGGTACGACCGGCACGCAGGGCCTCGCACTCTTGATTCAGCTCGCCAGAGACCGCCAGTTCACGGCAGTAGGGCAGCAGACCTTGCAGGTTGTCCCACTGCTCTTTGCGCTCGGCCACCAGCTCAAGCTGCGCTTTCCAGCTCTCGAATTCGGCTTGCAGCGCCTCTTTGCCTTCAAAAGCGGCGAGCAGTTGATCATTGCCCGAAAGCACCAATAGCTCATCGAGTTGCTGGGTTGAGGGGGGCAGTGGCAAGGGAGCCTCGCCCCCGAGACGACGAGCCAGCGCTTTGGCCTGTTGTAATGCGTCGGCAAGCTTGCTGCTCTCTTCCCCGGCGTTACAACTCACCCCCAAGCTGTTGATCAGGCTGCGCACCTTGATTAGCTGCACCTTGCTGATGGTGGCCGTTTCGGGACGGAACTGGGTCGGGCCGACCTGGGCGCGCTCCAGGCTACGCGCATCAGTGGCATTGAGTTTGGCATCGCTGGCTTTAAGTACGCCAGCTGCCAACATGGCAAAGAGTGCGCCATCAATTGCGTCGCGGGACCAGCCGTAAGGGGCTTTACCAAAGTGTTCGCGCACTTCGCTGCCGGTTTTCATCACTCCGATAAACTTTCTGATCTCACGGCAAACCGGGTGGTTTTGTGCCTCCCCCTGGTGGCCAATCGCCTCTAGCGCATCGGCATCCCCCTGGCTGGCACGGGTGTAGACCTTGGCCCACTCCTTGTGATCGGCCATATCGAAGTTGCGATAAAGGCGCACGCAGGCCGTTTCGGCCCCAGCTTGCAGTTGCGCCACCAAGGTATCGCCTCCCACTTCACTGCCACCAGAGAGGCGCAGCCACATCATCCCTTCCATCTCAGCG